>CBDUUA010000097.1:0-7154 GCA_965370135.1 uncultured Cellvibrionales bacterium | reverse complement strand
CCGATGCTCGACTGGAGCGACCGCCACTGCCGCTACTTCTGGCGCCAGCTTAGCCGGCAAGCCTTGCTTTATACCGAGATGGTGACCTGCGGTGCATTGCTCCACGGTGATACCGAGCGTTTCTTGCAATACCACCCGGAGGAGCATCCGCTGGCCCTGCAGTTGGGGGGCTCCAACCCGGCAGAGCTGGCGCAATGCGCGCGACTCGCGCAGCGATGGGCCTACGATGAAGTCAATCTCAACGTCGGCTGCCCTTCGGATCGGGTGCAGTCGGGCCGCTTTGGCGCCTGCCTGATGGCCGAACCCGAACGGGTTAGGGATTGCCTCGCGTCGATGCGAGAGGCCTGCGATATTCCGGTCAGCATTAAGCACCGCACCGGTATCGACCAACAGGACTCCTATGAGGAGCTCTGCCATTTTATCGGCACTGTGGCCGAGTCCGGCGTACAAATATTTATTGTCCACGCCCGCAAAGCCTGGCTGCATGGGCTCAGCCCCAAACAAAACCGCGACCTGCCGCCGCTACAATACCAATGGGTCTACCAACTAAAACGGGATTTCCCTGAGCTGGAAATCATCATCAATGGTGGCATTGAAACGATAGCGCAGTGTGAGGCTCATTTAGCCCATGTCGATGGCGTTATGCTGGGTCGCGCGGCCTATCACAATCCCTGGTGCCTGGCCGGGGTCGACCCACGACTTTATCACCGTACCGGGCCATCACAATCACCAACGGACGTCGTCCAGCGCATGATCCCCTATATCGACGCACAGCTGAACCAGGGCAGTCGCCTGAACCATATCACCCGGCATATGATGGGACTGTTCCAGGGCATGCCCGGAGCGCGAGCCTATCGTCGCTATCTCAGTGAGTACGCCACCCAGGCCGGCGCCGGACCGGAGGTGTTACTGCGCGCGGCCGCCGAACTCAGATCCAGCCATGAATAGCCGCCTGCAGCATCACGCAGTTTCCGTGATCATTGACACAGCCCACAGTTGCCAGGATGATCCTGGAATCCGCAGTTGGGCATGGAATTATCGGGAAATCCCAGCTTGTCAGGCGAGGCGTCGCTCGCAGGTAATGGCCTACACCCTTACCAAGAGTGATAACGAAGACCTGGCATGCTGGGATTTTTCGAGAAACCATGCAGCGTAGGTTCATTCACCCAATGGGTGGGCGTATAATTACAAATGGCTTTCGTCATTATCAATGCGTTAAATCGAAGTAGAGCGCCCAACTGCGGAATCCAGGATGATACGCCCTCCCCCAGGAGCACCTTCTATGAGCAATAAACTCGAACAACTGAGAACCATGACCGACGTGGTGGCAGATACCGGCGACATAGAGGCCATGCGCCAATACCAGCCGCTGGATGCCACCACCAATCCGTCGCTACTGTTAAAGGCCGCAGCCCTGCCCCACTACGCCGATTTAATGCGCCAGGCCGTGCAATGGGCACAGCGACAAAAAGGCAGTGACGCCATGCAATTGAGCATGGCCGCGGATCACATGGCGGTGGCCATTGGTAGCGAAATCCTGGACATTATCCCCGGCAGGGTCTCCACCGAAGTTGATGCCAGACTGTCCTTTGACAGCCGCGGCACCATTGAAAAAGCGCGCCAATTAATTAGAGCCTATAACGAGAGGGGCATCGGCAATGACCGCATCCTGATCAAGATCGCCTCGACCTGGGAGGGAATCCGCGCCGCCGAGGTGCTGGAGCAGGAGGGAATCCACTGCAACCTGACACTGCTGTTCAGTTTTATCCAGGCGGTAGCCTGTGCCGAGGCCGGCGCCACGCTGATCTCTCCTTTTGTCGGCCGCATACTCGATTGGCACAAACAGCACAGTGGCAAAGCAGAGTACCTGCCAGAGGAAGACCCCGGGGTATTGTCGGTGACTCAAATTTTTAATTACTACAAGAGTCATGGCTACCCAACGATCGTCATGGGCGCCAGCTTTCGCAATGCCGGCGAGATCGAACAACTCGCTGGTTGTGACCGCCTCACTATCAGTCCGCAATTGCTACAGGAACTACAGGACGATGACGGCAAATTGATCCGCAAACTGGATGCCGCCAATGCTGCTACCAAAAGCCCGCGCATACAGCCGACAGAAAGCGAGTTTCGCTGGGCATTCAACGAGGATGCCATGGCCACGGAAAAGCTCGCCGAGGGCATACGCACATTTGCCCGTGACCAGCAGGCGCTTGAACTCAAGCTGGCCAGCCTCTGATGCTGGCTAAAATCAAACTGTTTTTTGACGACCGGTTGGCGACTGAGCAGGTCGAGAATTCCGAGCACGCGCTACAGCTCGCCGCCTGCGCCCTGCTGTTCGAAATGGTAAAAGCCGACTTCCAGATCAGTGCCAGTGAACTCCAGACCATGCGCAGCGCTGTCAAAACCGCAATGGACATCGATGACGGCACCGCCGATACCCTGATAGAACTGGCGCAACAGGAAAGCGACGAGGCGACCTCGCTATACCAGTTTACCCGCCTGATCAACGATCACTATTCCCCGGAGCAAAAAAAGAAGCTGGTCAAGGCGCTGTGGATGATTGCCCATGCGGACGGCCATATCGACAAGTACGAAGAACACTATCTGCGCAAACTGGTTGATTTGTTATATGTCCCGCACTCGGTTTTTATTCAAACCAAACTGGAAGCACAGCGAGAAAACGGGGGCTGAAAGTTACCGGGAGGCTGTCCGGGAATGGCGTTCGTAGCGAGGGCAATCTGTTCCCGGGCAGGCTCTAGTTCCCGACGCGTTCCAACGACGTCACCAGTTCACTAAATTTAGCGCGATTGTCATCATTGAGCCCCATTAGCAGACGGTGCGCCTCAATAACCTTTTTGCGCAGCGCCTCTTCAGAGCAACCCACCACCTGCAGATCACGCAGGCTTTCATCATTCTCCAGAGCCTCGGTGCGAATATCAAACACCGAAGCAAAACCCATACACTCGATTAGCCGGGTAATACTGGCATTGGTGGAGATGATGACCGGGGTATAATTGAACTGCTGTGAGGCCTGAATGGCCACCTTGGCGATCAGGCCGAGAGTGGTGCTGTCAATGCCCTGGGCATCGCACAGATCGATAATGACACTGTGAAACTTACCGGGCACCAGCATCTGCGACAGGTAGTCATCAAAGGCAACGCATAGCGTTACCCTCACATCCCCCACCAGCTTGATGATAAAAATTCCCTGGTGATCGGCCACCAGGATTTTACCCCTCGGCAGGCTCACTTGCGCGTCACCAGCAAGATCGCAATGTCATCCGGCAGCTCGGTATTTTCGTCGAGTCCCATGCAAGCCGCCAGTTCCGCAGAGGTTCGTGGGCGGCTGCTCAACAAGTCGAGCAACATCTGCTCTTTGTCGGCCAGCTCTTTCGGTGGCAGTATTTCCAGAATACCGTCGGTAAACATGGCCAGGGTAAACGAGTCGGGTAGATCAATTTCATGCTCTTCAAACAGCGCCGACTCAAACATGCCCGCGGCCATGCCCTCGCCCTTGAGGAAGCGAGGCTTTTCGCCGGGAGATACCAGCACCGGCAGGGGCAAATGTCCGGCAATGCTGTATCGCAGCCGATTATTGGTCATGTCCAGCACACCGATACACATGGTCATATGCTTGCCAATACCGGTTCTCAGCATATCGTGACTGACTTTCTCCAGGAATTTCTGCGGTCGCAGGATGTTATCTCGCCCGTGGTTGCGGTAATCGCTACGCAGGTGGGCAGTGAAATTCTTCAGCAGTGCTGTCACAAAGGCCGAGGACACACCGTGGCCGGCAATATCGGCGATAAAAAAAGTTACCTTATCCTCTCCTACCAGCGTGTATTCGACAAAATCGCCGCTGAGATAGAGTGAGGGATAAATACGATGGCGAAACGTATAGGGGCCAAAGGATACGGGAGATTTGGGCAACAAGCGCTTTTGGATAAGGCGCCCGGCTTGCTGATCCTGCTCCAGGGTGCGCAGGTTGGCCTCGAGCTGCCTGTTGGCGCTCTCCAGTTGCTCCCGGTAGTGTCTGTTATCCCGCCGCAAATGCACTTCTTCGAGGCAGCGGCAGATCGAATGCTCCAATACTTCCATATCGAGGATCGGCTTGATGAAGTAGTCGCTGGCTCCCAGGCGCAGAGCCTCCACCACATCTGACATCACCCCGGCTCCGGAGATGACAATAATAGGCGTACCGGGTGCGCGCTCCGATAGCTGTTTCAATACCGACATGCCATCGACATGGGGCATGCGTAAATCGCATAGCACGACATCGGGTAATTGCTCAAAGAAAACTGTCAGGCCCTCGGCGCCGTCACGGGCCTCGAATACCTCATAACCTGCATCACCAAGATACAGTCCAAGACTATCGCGCACCGCGTCATCGTCGTCGATAACCAGGATTCGACCCTTGGTTAATTGCCCTGACACGGTCGTCATAACCGCTGTATCTTGAATGCCCATTGCCGCTCGGCAGATTTGCCTTTACCACCACCAATGAAAGGATAACTCAGACAGTTTGAGTTACTTTACTCTATTTTGGCATAAGTGATTGTACGACTTTGGTACGGGTCATATTTAGTTTCAGGCGCGAGGTGAAGGTACCACACCGGAGCTATCGCCGCCGATATCCCCCCTTCATCGAGGTTTAACCCAGGTTTAATCATCAAATTCATCGAATTCGTCAAAGTCATCGTCGCTGTCACCCTCGCCAAAATCATCGACCACGTCGCCATCGGCCACCAGATACCGACGTTGCTGCAGATAGGCATCGCGCAGGAAGATATAGCGATCGCCGGTAATCAACTGCTCAACGGGTATCAGGTCGGCGCGGATATCGATAAATTCCAATGCCAGCAAGGAATTGCGCACAGCGATATCGCCTATGCCGCTCTGCAAGGACAGCGCGTAATCCGGCAACAAACCAAAACCATCGCGCACGGTAACACCACCGAGAACAGGCAACACCAAATAGGGCCCGGACTTCACTCCCCAGTAGCCCAGGGTCTGGCCAAAATCTTCCCGCTCCTCCGCGAGGCCCGCCAGTGTCGCCACATCGAGCACACCGAACACGCCGACCGTGGAGTTGAGAAAAAAACGGCCGATATCAGAACCCATCGCCACAAACTTGAGCTGCAACAAGTCATTGACAATGGTCACCGGCATCAGCAGGTTTTTGAAAAAATTGGTCACCCCCTGGTCGACAGCCTCAGGGGTGGCAAAACTGTAAGCCGTGGCGATCGGGAGGGCCAGATAACGATCCAAACCATCGTTAAAAACGAAGATCTTGCGATTAAACCCCTCCCAGGGATCGTCGGGATTTTTGAGTTCGCTGACATCTACGCCCTGCGCTGTCACAGCGAACGGCAGGCACCATAGAGCACATAAATAAAATAAACCACCAGCAATACGCCGCGACACAAACAGACCTTCTCCGTTACCTATACTGCCCATTCAGTATAGAGCGGCGTCTTTATAATGGAAGCGCGCGCCGGGTTCAAGTCCGCGTTTAGCGACGCACTCCCAGCACAATGCCACTAGCCTGCAGCTTGCACAGAATCTCTCGGCCCAGAGGGTAAAACCGGGGCAAATCATGGTGGTTCATCTCAACGGCCAGTTGTTGCAGTGCCTGAGCGCCGCTCAACTGCTCATCGGCGCTGATGAGTTCCAATAAACGCGCCGTCACCCCATTAATTTCCATAAATTTGACTACATCCTCCCGGTTGCGGTAGACCACCAGGTAAGTGGGCTGGGGCGGTGGGTCTTCAACTTGCCAGCCAGGGCCGATGCGGTGCACCGGATAGCGGTAGGCCAATGACCAGGCCGTGGGCGAAACCACCGGCCGGCCTTCCAGCAAATCGCCATTGGCAACGATGGTCGACCAATCCGGCTCCACATCGGCCACATCGAGGGCCAATTCCACCCACTCATAGTGCGCCAGTTCCAGCATAAACGGTGGATCCTGGGGCTGAGACTGGCGCTGCTGTAAATAGCTGAGGAACTCCTGGCTAATTTCGAGGAAATATGGCGCTTGACAGTGATATTGCCGCATAAAATCCCGCACCAGGGCGTGCCAATGGTCTTCTGCCAGAATGGCATGGAGCACCGGAAACGCACCGCTGATAAAGCCCTCGATATTGCGATAGAACAAATCCCGGTAGATCGCCATGCGCCGATCCTCGAGGCCGGCGGGGGGCGATTGTCCTTCGGGATCGCGAATATGCCCGGCAAACTGCCGCTGCACCTGCTGGAACGGTTTTTCTTCAGGCTCCGCCATGACCCTGTTCCGCTCGACCAAGCCGCCCTGTACGATCTCCCTGTCCTGAACGTTCATAAGGGCGCTGCTGGTAGTCGCGTATAATGGCGACTTCCTCGAGCAGATGCGCCAGCGATGGAATATTAAAATCCCGCTCTAACAGGGTCGGCAACGGGCCTGCCTGCTCATAGGCCAGCGCCAGTAAATCCCAAACCGGATCGATGACATCGTCACCGTGGGTATCCACGCGCAGATCCTGCGCCTCGACATAGTGACCGGCGATATGAATATAGCGGGCCCGGTCGGTAGGCAGAGCCAGTAAAAACTCGCGGGGGTCATAATCGTGGTTAATGCTATTGACGTAAATATTATTCACATCCAGCAACAAGTCGCAGTCAGCCTCGGCAATCACCGCATTGATAAAATCGATTTCGCTCATCTCCTGCGCCGGCGCAACATAGTACGAGGCATTTTCCATGGCGATGCGAACACCGAGAAAATCCTGCACCTGACGGATTCGATCCGCGACATAGACCGCGGCTTCTTCGGTGAAGGGCAAGGGCATAAGGTCGTAGAGATGCCCCAAGTCACCACAGTAGCTCAGGTGCTCAGAGTAGCCGGGGCAATGATAATCTTTCATGAATTTTTTGATATTGGCGAGTAAATCCCAATCCAGCGATCGGCAGCCGCCAATATCCAGGGACAGGCCGTGCAGGGCAATAGGATATTGCTCGGCGACACGCCGGAATTGCTTGCCGAGGCGCCCCCCGACACCGATCCAGTTTTCCGGGGCTACTTCCATAAAGTCCACGCCCACCGGGGGCGTGGATTCGATGGCATCCAGTAGCGAGCGTCGCAAACCCAGACCCGCACCCCTCAGGGACGGAATTCTGTC
>CBDUUA010000096.1:0-7348 GCA_965370135.1 uncultured Cellvibrionales bacterium | reverse complement strand
CCGCCTTGGTAAGCGCACCTGACATGCTCTCGTCCCGCAATTCTTAATCCCGCAACTAATCCCGCATCTAATCCCGCAACAATGCGTCGAACTGACCCCGCAAAACCTCTACGACCCGCTCGATAGATTCGTTAATTTCACTGTCATTAAGAGTGCGCGATTGATGTCGGTACGTCAAGCCCAATGCCAGACTTTTTCTTTGTTTTTCAATGCCTTTGCCCTGATAGATGTCAAATAGAGTCACCTGTTGCAGGTTTTCACCTGCCGCTTCTCGAATGCACTTTAACAAGGTTTCTACGGGCAACAACTCGTCAACGATTACGGCAATATCCCGGCGCACCTCGGGGTATTTGGATAATTCCGAGAATATTGTCACCTGTGCCCGGGTAATCGCCTCCAACTCGAGTTCAAACAGATACACCGGTTGAGCCAGACCCATGTCCTGTTGAATCCGGGGGTGCAAGCGGCCGATCCAGCCAATTACCCGCTGCGGCTCCCGCTCTTGCCCCTGGAGCACAATGCGGGCACTTTGACCGTCGTGTAACGCCGGGTGCGTCGCAGCCTCAAAGCTATAAGCGCTCGACTGTCCGCCAAGGGCCAGCATCGACTGTAAATCGCCCTTCAGGTCGAAAAAGTCAACAAGGTCGGCGCCGGAATCCCAGGCCTCGGCGTAGCGCCGTCCGCAAATAGCAGCCGCCAGCCTGGGCGTCTGCTCGATAGCATCGCCATTGCGAATAAAACTCAAACCGGTTTCAAACAGGCGCACACGCTGCTGCTGCCGATTGACGTTGTAGATCAGCGTATTCACCAGACCCGGCCACAGGCTCGTCCGCATGGCCGCCATATCGCTGGATATCGGGTTGGCGAGCTGCACCGGCTCCTGCCCAGGCGTAAACAGCGCCAATAGCTCTGGCGAAACAAAACTGTAGGTGATGGCTTCCCGGTAGTCCCGGGCAATAAGCTGCTGCCTGATATCGCTTTTTAGCAGTCGACACTCGCTCTGCGGTTTTAATTCCAGCGGTACTTGCAGCGACTGAATCGGCAGGCGATTGTAGCCGTGGATACGGGCCAATTCCTCCAGCAAATCTGCTTCTATCGCCATATCAAAGCGCCAGGAGGGCGCAGTCACCTGCCAGCCATCATCCTGCGATGCCACTTCAAAGCCGAGTCGCTGCAGAATATCCACAATCCTGCCATCATCCAGCTCCAGGCCCAGCGTCCTGCGAATACGATCCCTGCGCAGGTGGATCTGCGAGCTCTGAGGCAAGTGATCTTCGCTAACACACTCCACCACGGGGCCCGCTTCACCGCCGGTAATCTCTAGCAATAATTCCGTTGCGCGCTCAATCCCGCGGCGCTGCGCCGTGTAATCGATACCGCGCTCAAACCGCAGGGACGAATCCGTGTGCAGTCCATAGCGACGAGCCTGCCCGGCCAGCTTCTCCGGCGTGAAAAACGCCGACTCCAGCAAAATATCCCGGGTTGACTCACTGACGCCGCTATCCTTGCCACCCATAATACCGGCGAGTGCGCGAGGGCCGGTACCGTCGGCAATAACCAGCGTGTCGGGCCGCAGCTGCAGCTTCTGGCCATCGAGCAAGGTAATTTCTTCAGTAGCCCCGGCAAGCCGCACCACAATGCCACCGCGCAAGTTGGCAAGGTCAAAAGCATGCAGCGGCTGCCCCATTTCCAGCAGCACATAATTGGTGACATCGACAACAGCATCGATAGAACGCAATCCCGCGCGGCGCAGTTTTTCCTGCATCCAGATCGGGCTAGGCCTGGATATGTCGATATTTCGCACCACCCGACCACAGTAGCGCGGGCAATAGTCGGGCGCCTCAACAGTAATCGGAAAGCAATCATCGATAGCAACCGCCACGGCGGCTACATCGGCTGATTTTAGCGCCACCTCATTGACCACGGCGATTTCCCGGGCAATACCGAGCACGCTAAAGCAATCGCCACGATTGGGGGTGATATCGAGCTCAACGATGGCATCGCTCAGCTCGAGATACTGCTCTAGCGCGGCACCCACAGGGGCGTCGACAGGCAGCACCATCAGACCGCTATCATCATCGGACAACTCCAACTCGGGACCACCACACAACATACCGAGAGACTCTACCCCCCGCAGCCGCGCTTTTTTGATGGTCAAGTCACCGGGCAATACCGCTCCTACCCGGGCAAACGGCACCTTCAATCCCACCGCTGCATTGGGCGCGCCACAAACAACCTGGCACTTTGACTGACCGTCATACACTTGGCAAACCCGCAGCTTTTGCGCATCGGGGTGCGCTTCGACAGAGAGTATTTCGCCAACCACCACCGAACTAAAACCAGCGCTTGTTTTTTCCAGTGCGTCGACTTCCAGCCCGGCCATAGTCAATTGCTCAGCCAGTTCTTCGATGCTTACCGACGGGTCGACCCATTGGCGCAACCATTGTTCATTGACTCTCATACTCTTGCTATCCCCTGCTCGATATCCTGGTGGGCTGGTTTATTAGCGAAATTGACGCAAAAACTGCAGATCATTTTCGAAGAACAGGCGCAGGTCGTTAACGCCATAGCGCAACATCGCCAAACGCTCGACTCCCATGCCAAACGCCAGGCCGGTATATTTCTCGGCATCAATATGAGAGTGCTCAAAGACCTTGGGGTGCACCATGCCGCAGCCCATAATTTCAAGCCAACCCGTGTTCTTGCAAACACGACAGCCCTTGCCGCTACAGATGACACATTCAATATCGACTTCCGCCGATGGCTCGGTGAAGGGAAAGTAGGAAGGCCGAAATCGAACCCCCAGCGGTTTTTCAAAAAACACCGTCAGAAACTGCTCAACCATCCCTTTCAAATTGGGAAAACTGACATCGGTATCGACCACCAGGCCTTCCACCTGATGGAACATTGGCGTATGGGTGACATCCGAATCACAGCGGTAGACACGACCGGGGCAAATAATGCGGATAGGCGGCTGCTCCGATTCCATCACCCTGACTTGCACCGGTGAGGTATGGGTGCGCAGCACGGTATGTTCATCAATATAGAAGGTATCGTGCATCGCCCGCGCCGGGTGGTGCGCAGGAATATTGAGCGCCTCAAAATTGTGGTAATCGTCTTCAATTTCCGGCCCCTCCACCACATCGAAACCGATGCTGTGAAAGAAAGCCTCGATGCGCTCCAGGGTGCGGGTAACCGGATGTAAACCGCCACTATCAGAGCGGCGACCCGGCAGCGAGACATCAATTGCTTCGGCCTTGAGCTGATCCGCTACCGCACTCGCCTGCAAGGCATCGCGACGCTGGTTGATGGCTGCCGACAATTGCGCCTTGGCCTTATTAATCGCCTGCCCCGCCGCCGGACGCTCCTGCGCCGACAGTTTGCCCAGCGCCTTGAGCTGCTGGGTGAGTTCACCCTTCTTACCCAGGTACTGAACCCTGATTTGATCCAGCCCGGCGAGGTCGCTGACACCTGCCAATGCCGACAGCGCGTCATTCAATATGGTTTCGAGATCCGACATGGCCTTTGTGCTTCTCCTGATATCGCCGCAATACTAATACTATTTTAAGTTTGCCCGGAATATAAACCCTGTATGAATGGCACTTACTTAAGCGGTGTAGGGCCGAATTTATTCGGCCACGGATCGCACGAACTCTAGCATTGGTCGAATAAATTCGACCCTACAGCTTGGGCGAAGGCCGTGGTGTTTCGCTTAAGTAAGTGCCATTTAAACCCTGTATATAAAAATAGGGAAAGAGCCTGGGCTCTTTCCCTATTAAACAGATCATTCTACAGGCGCCTACTGATTCTGCAGGTACCTATTGGATTATGCCAAAGCGGTTTTAGCGGTCTCCACTATGGTGCTAAATGCCACTTTATCATGTACCGCCAAATCAGCCAGAACCTTGCGATCCAGTTCGATATTGGCTTTGCGCAAACCCGCGATAAGGCGGCTATAGCTCAAACCATTGGCGCGGGACGCCGCATTGATGCGGGCAATCCACAGGGAGCGAAACTGCCGCTTGCGTTGGCGGCGATCGCGATAAGCATATTGACCGGCTTTGATAACCGCCTGTTTGGCAACCCGGAATATACGGCTACGCGCGCCATAGTACCCTTTAGCCTGTTTCAGCATTTTCTTGTGTCGTCGCCTGGCGACGACACCACGTTTTACTCGAGCCATTGTGTAATCCTCTTAACCTTCAGTAATCAGCAAGTAATCAACCAGCAGTCAGCTGGTCAAACGTCGCGAAGCATTCGCGCTACCAGCACGGTATCGGCCTTATCGACCGCGTCGGTGCCGCGCAAATGACGCTTGCGTTTGGTCGTCATCTTGGTGAGGATGTGACTCTTATTGGCGTGCTTGCGCTTATAAGTTCCGTTACCGGATTTCTTAAACCGCTTGGCCGCCCCACTATGAACTTTAATCTTGGGCATATCATCTAACTCCGCATTAAAGATTTAAATTAAGAAAGCAAGATATCGAATTGATATTGCTTATCTTTTCATTACCTTTTTGTCTTCTTAGGGGCAATAACCATCACCATTTGCCGCCCTTCCATTAACGGGCGTTGCTCGACGTCGCCGTACTCAAGCAGGTCAGTTTCGACCCGCTTTAACAGCTCCAGTCCAATCTCCTGGTGGGCCATTTCCCGGCCACGGTAACGCATGGTTACCTTGACCTTGTCCCCTGCTTCTAGGAAACGTATCAGGTTGCGTAGTTTGACCTGATAATCCCCTACATCGGTCCCGGGGCGAAATTTTATTTCCTTCACCTGGGTCCGTTTTTGCTTCTTGCGAGACTCCCTATCCTGCTTCCTTTTTTCAAAGGATTCTTTCCCGTAGTCCATGACCTTGCAAACCGGGGGATTTCCATCTGCCATATAGACCAGGTCCATCTGGGCCTGCTCTGCCGCAGCCATTGCCTCGGCTATGGGGACGATACCAACCTGGCTACCGTCGGCACCGACCAGCCTGACTTCTCGGGACGTGATCTCTTCGTTGATTGCCGGGCGTTCAAACCCTTTACTACCTTTTTTAATGTTCAGTTCTCCAAAACAACGCGGCCGCGTCGAGCTACCTCGGTGGCAAGGAGTTCGGCAAATGCGTCAATGCCCATCACTCCCAGGTCTTCACCACCACGTGCGCGCACGGCCACTTTCCTAGATTCGACTTCCCGATCGCCGATTACCAGCAAATAGGGAACTTTGGCTAAAGTGTGCTCGCGGATTTTAAAGCCGATCTTCTCATTTCTCAAGTCCGAAATGACTCGAAAGCCTTTGTTCTTTAAGGATTCTTCAACTTCTGCCCCATATTCGGCCTGTTTGTCGGTAATATTGGCCACCACCACCTGCACCGGCGCCAGCCAAACCGGAAACGCGCCCTCGTAGTGCTCGATCAAAATGCCGATAAAACGCTCGAAGGATCCAAGAATCGCCCGGTGCAACATGACCGGCGTCTGCCGCGAACCGTCCTCTGCCACGTACTGCGCATCGAGGCGTCCCGGCATCGCAAAATCAACCTGGATAGTGCCGCACTGCCACACTCGCCCAATACAGTCCCGCAGGGAAAACTCGATCTTGGGCCCGTAAAAAGCCCCCTCCCCCGGCAGCAAATCCCAGTTCAGGCCGGTGGCATTGAGTGCGGCTTCCAGTGAGGCCTCGGCTTTATCCCAGACTTCATCCGAGCCCACCCGCATGTCAGGCCGGGTCGACAGCTTCAATTCCACATCATCAAAACCGAAATCCCGATAGACCTCGAATAACAAGTCGATAAAGATCGCGACTTCGCTTTGAACCTGCTCTTCGGTACAAAATATATGCGCGTCGTCCTGGGTGAAATTGCGCACCCGCATCAGGCCGTGCAAGGTGCCCGATGGCTCATTGCGGTGACAGGAGCCAAATTCGGCCAATCTCAAGGGCAACTCCCGATAACTCTTCAAACCCTGGTTGAACACCTGGACATGACAGGGACAATTCATCGGCTTGATTGCATAGTGGTGATGTTCAGAAAGGGTGGTAAACATCATGTCTTTGAATTTTTCCCAGTGGCCTGATCGCTCCCACAAGCGGCGATCCACCAGTTGTGGTGTGCGAATCTCCTGGTAGCCGTTGGCGTTTTGGAGCTCGCGCATATACTGCTCCATCACCTGGTACACGGTCCAGCCATTGGGGTGCCAGAACACCATACCGGCGGCTTCTTCCTGGGTGTGAAACAAATGCAGGCGCTTGCCTATTTTGCGATGATCGCGCTTTTCGGCTTCTTCCAGGCGGCGCAGATAGGCTTTGAGATCTTTTTTGTTGGTCCAGGCGGTACCGTAGATGCGGGTCAGCATCTCATTGCGCGAATCTCCCCGCCAATAGGCGCCGGCCACCTTGGTTAACTTGAACACCTTGAGCTTGCCGGTGGTGGGCACATGGGGACCCCGGCACAGATCCATCCAGTCGCCCTGGCGATAGACAGAAATATCCTCTGCGGCGGGCAGGGCTTCGATAATTTCGACCTTATAGGCCTCGCCCTTGGCGGCGAACGCGGCGATAGCGTCATCCCGCGGCATCACCAGGCGACTCACTTCCAGGTTGGCACTGGCCAGGGCGTGCATGCGCTTTTCAATCTCAACCAGGTCTTCGGGAGTAAAGGGCCTCTGGTAGGCAAAATCGTAGAAAAAACCATCGTCGATCACCGGGCCGATAGTCACCTGGGCGCCGGGAAACAATTCCTGCACCGCCATCGCTAACAGGTGCGCCGTGGAGTGGCGAATAATCTCCAGACCCAGGTCATCGCGATCGGTAATGATTGCCAACTCGGCGTCGGTATCGATTTGATAGGAGGTGTCGACCTGCACGCCATCGACCACACCGGCCAGCGCCGCCCTGGCCAGACCGGGGCCGATATCCGCCGCGACCTGGGCAACGGTGACTGCTTGCTCAAAACGTCTTTCACTACCATCGGGGAGGGTTACAACGGGCATAGCGGCATCCTTTATCAGTGGTGGCCCTTACCAAAGGTCACGTGATTCTTTATCGTGTTAGAAGATAAAATTGACATCGAGAGATGGTACACCCGAGTGGACTCGAACCACCGACCTTCGCCATGTCAAGGCGACGCTCTAACCAGCTGAGCTACGGGTGTATGGCGCTTGGTTTTACCGTTCCCCGCAAGACGGGAGAAACAGCTGCCTGCCAAAGCAGCGCGCATTATAAAGCCATCCAAACCGCGTTAGCAACCGTGACATACCAGGTCGTCTCAAACGAAACGCCGGCAGAGCCAAACGACTATGCTTGGCGCATCCACAGCCATTATCAGGCAAGTCGCCTGGACTAACTGAATATCTTTGCCGGCCTATTTT
>CBDUUA010000095.1:0-7358 GCA_965370135.1 uncultured Cellvibrionales bacterium | reverse complement strand
AGTATTTTCATCATGCCTGTACTTCTTTGTTCTCAGATAAATCGACAACTCGAGCTGCGGGCATCATACGCTATAGCAAGAAAGGAGAAAATGGCTTGATCAAAACTATGACCCGGTTATGCCCTCGGACGATATTGCCGGCACGGAGTACTTGTTTAAAAAATAGTCGCAATTGACGATAACCGCAGGAAATTCTGGTAAACTTTTCTCAAGGACTCTCTGTTCAAGGACTCTCTGCTCAAGCGGCTCGTCTACTCCATTACGGTACCGCCTTTCACCGTTTCCGCCAGAAAAGGACATCACCGCCATCATGCTCGTCCAACCAAAAACCTTCGCGAAGGGCCTTATCGAGAAATCGGCGGCCAGTTTCGGCAATCATCGGTGGCCGCAGCGGCAGCCAGTGCTCTGGTTGCTGATGTACCACCGAATACTGCCCAAGTCAGACCCCCGCTACGCGCTTGAAGAGCCCGGCATGGTCGTTACCCCTGAAACTTTCAGGGCTCATTTACGCATCCTGGCAGAATTTTTTGAATTTTTACCCCTGACAGAGTGGCACCGACGCGCCAAAAATGGAAAAACGCTGCCCAATAAAACCTGCGCTATCACTTTTGATGACGGCTGGCGAGATAATTACGAATATGCCCTGCCTGTATTGGAGGAAAGCGGTACTCCAGCGACCCTATTTACCGTTGCTGAAATGATAGGTACAAGCCGACAATTTTGGCCCAACCGAATTGGCCATCTTCTGACACAGCACGGCGACGAGATTCGCGCCCTCGATGACGGGCAGTGGCTGCGCCCTGAAAATTCTGGACCTGTTGACCGGGAAGTTGTCGCCGCCATTATAGATAACTGCAAGAATCTGTCTGACGATGAGATCGAATCCCGCCTGGATCAACTGGAGAGCACTCTTGCCATTAGCCCACCGAGTGAGCCCGCACTAATGGATTGGCAGCAACTCAGCACCATAGCAGCACGGGGCCTGGTAGAAATTGGCAGCCACACCTGCAACCATCGCCGACTGCTAGCAGGCATGAATCCACAAACACTGCAACATGAGATAGTAGACAGCAAAACCCTGCTGGAAGCCAAATTGGAGCGTCCGATCACCTCCTTCTGCTATCCCAATGGCGACTATTCACCGCAGGCCGCAGGCTTGGTGGCCCAGCACTATGAGCTTGCGGTAACCACGCGGCGCGGCCTGAATAACGCTGCCAGCACCAGCCATCAACTCAATCGAATTGGAGTCCACCAAGATAGTTCCGATAGCCGAACCAAACTGCTCGCACGACTATCAGGCTGGCGCTAAGCGTGCCAAAGAATATGGCGCCCTGCAGGCAAAATGCCACTCATCAACTATTCTTGAACTAAGTAGCGGTGACACCGAATAGAAACCATTGGCCTCTGTCGCTTCGCCTGCTGACCTTCTATGCGAGAGTAGCAGGTATGCGAGAGTAGCAGGCCCGCTTAGAGGGGACAAAAAGCCCTGACATGTGGAATAATATGGGTGAAGAAACAGCAATAAGCTGCGTAGATACGCATGTACATTACTACCCCTGTTTCGATGCGGAAGTGTTTTTGGCGAGCCTGTATTGCAACCTCGTTGCAACTGCACGCAAGCTCGGCGCTAGTGAATCTGTCTACCCGGTGGTTTGCCTGCTTGACTCGAGCGCAAGCTCGGGCTTTGCCAGTCTGGCAGCCGGCCATCTGGGTGATACATCGCAGCTCAGCTGGGCTGTCAAAACCGATTCAGCTAGCGCTGCGGTACTTCATTTGTCCAACGGCGCAGATGAAAGCATCACCGTAATTGGTGGGCGCCAGGTAGTCACGAAAGAAAATGTGGAGCTGATTCTGCTGGGGTGTATCGAGCCGGTTGCCGATGGGCAAGCGCTACAGGATCTACTGTCAGCATATCAGCATCGCTATGGCGTTATTTTACCCTGGGGCTTCGGTAAATGGCTGGGAAAAAGGGGTACAATCATTAATCAACTATTCGCAAACAAGGGTATGCGCTTTTGCCTGGGAGATAACGCGGGCAGACCCTCTGCCTGGAAAACGGTGCAACAATTTCAGCTGGCAGATCAATACGACGTGCCCGTCGTGGCAGGCTCAGACCCCCTACCGATCTCCGCGCACCAGAATATAGCGGGGAAAAGTGCTATCGGACTACACGGCATACTCAATGCGGAGAATCCTGTTGAAGATCTCGTCATCAAAATTCGCAACAAACAAGATTGGCTGGGCTACCACCAGCACACGTCAGGGCTATGGCGAGCCCTCGCACAACAGCTTGCTATGCGGCGATCAAAGCGAGATGGCTAGACTGCAGGTGCTGGTAGTCTCCCCCCAGCCCTTTTATATTGAGCGGGGGACACCCATAGCCGTTAACCTTTTGTGTAAAGCACTAACTGAGCGCGGCTACGAGGTCGACCTGCTGGCCTACGATATTGGCGAGGATCGCGAATATCCCAACTTCAGCATCCACCGAGCAAGGACATGGCCACGAATCAACACGGTCAAACCAGGGTTTTCTTTTAAAAAAATCTATTTCGACATCTTCCTGCTATTCAAAATGTTTTCACTGCTACGGCGCAAACGCTATAGCGTGATTCATGCCGTTGAGGAATCTGCATTCATCGCCATGTTGATGGGCTTTTTGTTTCGTATTCCCTATATCTACGATAAAGACTCTAATATGGCCACCCAAATGATTCATCAGCACCGCCGACTCAAGCCTTTCAAACGCTTGCTGTACTGGCTGGAATCACTACCCGCCCGCGGCGCGGCAGCGGTTGTTCCTGTTTGTGATGCCCTGGCAGATGAAGTGCGCAGCTACCGCCAGGACAACATCTACACGCTCAAGGATATAAGCATGGCGCCCTCCGCAGGGGGGGGGCCGGTTGCAGATAACATATCCAATACATGCGCCATCGGCGGCAACAACATTTTGATGTATATCGGCAACCTGGAAAAATACCAGGGTATTGAGCTGATGCTACAGGGCTTTGCGCTCTATGCCAAAAGCAAGGATTCAGTCGCACTGGTTATTATTGGCGGTGACAATGACGATATATCCAACTATCGAGAAATGTCCGAGAACCTTGGTATTGGGCAGCAAACCTTTTTCCTCGGCAAGCGGCCACTGGCGCAGATTGACGGTTTTATGCGGCAAGCTGACGTTTTGATATCTCCCAGAACCTCCGGTGTGAATACCCCGATGAAAATCTATTCCTATCTCGATTCAGGGGTGGCAGTGTTGGCCACAGACTTGGCTACTCACAATCAAGTAATGAGCAGTGATATTGCTTGCCTGGTGGAAGCCAACCCCGAGGCTTTTGCAAGGGGTATCGAAAAGCTACTATGTTCCAGCGACTATCGCCGAGATCTCGCACAAGCCGCCAGGAAAATAATCGACCGCGAGCACAACTACACATCCTATTGCAATGTGCTATACGGCATGTACGACGACCTGGCCGCAAAACCCTTGATCTCAAAGTGACGGATAAACCTTCAGCAGATCTGGGCAAAATCAAACAACGATGCCAATTGCTAATCATTGGCGGCGGCATCTATGGCGCAGCACATGCCTGGGAGGCAGCCCACCGGGGCATTGATACACTACTGGCCGAGAAGGGCGATTTTGCCAATGCCACGTCCAGCAATAGCCTCAAGGTCATTCACGGCGGCGTCAGGTATCTGCAACAGTTCAACCTGCCAAGAAGCCGCCGCTCGGCACTGGAACGCAGGGCATTTTTCCGTATCGCTCCCCACCTGGTGCAGGCCCTGCCCTGCACTTTGCCCACCAGTAGAAAGCTGACCAGTAACCGACTAGCTGTAGGCAGCGGCATGGCCTTGTACAACCTGTTGTGCACCGACCGAAATAAAACAGTCCTCGCCAGCCACAAGATACCCCTCGCCGGCATGGTACAACGCGCCGACCTGAACCATGCACTACCACCGCTGGCGGAACCCGGAGTGACGGGAGGCGCGCTATGGCATGACGGCCAGGCCTGGCATACGGAACGGCTGGTGCTGGCCTTTTTACGCTCCGCGGCAAACCAGGGTGCAACGGTGCAGAATTACATGGAAGCTCGCGATGTAACCGTGCCCGATGGGCAGATCGGCGCAGTAAAGCTGGTCGATCAGCACAGCGGCGAGTCGTTTCAGGTAGACGCCGAGGTGGTGCTTGATTGCAGTTCGGGCGGTCAATTCCTGAGCTCGATATTCCCTGAAAAAGTCCCGGCAATAAGCTATGTAAGAGGCATCAATTTACTATTTGATCGCAGCTCTCTGACACACGCCATAGGCGTTCGTGCGCAAAGTTCAGCCTCTGAAAATCGCATGCTGTTTATGACCCCGTGGCGAGATTTAACCCTGATCGGAACCTGGTACCTCCCCGGAGACAAAGGAGAAGTCAGTGTTAGCAATGACGAAATAGACAGCTGTATTGATGAGCTCAACTCAGCATTTCAGCAAGCCCTGGTCAGCAGAGACGACCTTGTCGATTGTCACGTTGGCTTGTTGCCACTGGCTGGCCAGATCCACAATGGGGAGATAGACGGCCAACTGATGAAGCGAAACCAGCGGGTGGATCTTGGGCCCAGGGGTGTAGCGGGCGCGTATATCGTGCGCGGCACCAAGTACACGATGGCACGGGCAACCGCCGAAGCAACCGTTACCTGGCTCGCAAGAAAACACCAGTGGTCGGCCCGCCCATCACAAAGCGACAGCCTGGCCCTTGATGGCGGCAATATCAATAGTCTGGAAGATGAAATACAGGGACTACTACTGGCAACGGCAGGCAAACTGGAATCCGGCTCAGCACAACAGCTGGTTTATCACTTTGGCAGCAATGCCGGTGCTGTGTTAGCTTTAACTCCAAGGGTCAACGACAGCTACGAGTTGATACCCGGCACCGACATGCCGGCGGGCGCCATAGACTTTGTCGTTGCCAATGAGTGGGCAAGCTCACTATCCGACCTACTACTAAGGCGCCTGGAACTGCGATCGACTGGCCGCATCCAGGCCGAGACGCTGCAATACTGCATCTCGCGACTGGCGCTGTTGAAGAACTGGAATACAAGCACGGCAGCGCGCCAGCAGTCCACTTACGAACAGGAGCAAAGACCGATATCAAGGTAATAATATGCTAGACAAAACAAACATCGTTTTGGTTACCGGTGGCACAGGTTTTACCGGCCGGGTTCTGGTGCGCAAACTCTGCCGCCTCGGCTGTGAGGTTCGAGTGATTGCGCGACATTCGTCGGAACCAGGGGATCTGGCACAGTTGGATATCGACTGGTACCGGGGAGACGTATTCGATCCGGCGCTGATAGCAAAGGCAAGCCTCGGCGTACACTATGTATTCCATGTCGCGGCAGCTTTTCGTGAGGCCAAAATAGCGAATGATATCTATCATAAAGTTCACGTAGATAGCACCCGCCATCTTGCTGAAGCGGTGCAGGGCCAGGCCCAATTCAAACGCTTCGTCCATATATCTACCATCGGCGTACACGGACACGTGGAAAACCCGCCGGCAGACGAAAATGCGGCGTTCAATACAGGTGATCTTTATCAAAGTACTAAACTGGAAGCCGAATTGTGGATACGCGATTACGCCAAACGCACCGGCTTGGCGATTTGTGTCGTGCGGCCAGCAGCCATCTACGGGCCGGAGGATTTGCGCCTGCTAAAAATATTCAAGCTTGCAAAAATGCCTCTTATCCCAATCCTCGGCTATGGCAAGGGCTACATCCATTTAATCCATGTCGATGATCTTACAGACTTTATGCTCTATTGCGCCGACGCGCCAGAAACCCAGGGAGAAGTCTATATTTGTGGCAACGAACAAGCGATTTCCCTTAAAGGCGCGATCAAGATAATTAACCGGACACTGAATAAAAGTAGCACCTTTATCCACGTGCCTGCCGCTCCATTCTTTCTACTGGGTTATCTTTGCGAACTGGCGTGTAAACCCCTGAATATTGAACCGCCCATATACCGTAGACGCGTCGCATTTTTCACCAAGGATCGCAACTTTGATACTCGCAAGATGATGGCTACGGGGTTCGAGCCTTCTTACGACAATGAAACAGGACTTACCACTACCACCGAGTGGTATCTTGAGCATAATTATTTGTAAGGGAATTTGTAAGGGAATTTGTAAGGAATTGCCCGCTACACCCGTGACCTTTTAAAACGCTCATTGATGAGACTGTCATCGACTATTTCGATTTTAGCAGGAACCTTGAAACGGGCCAGTCTGGAAAGACAGTGCTTTCGCACCTCCTTTTTTAGCGCTTTACTATCCCGATCCTCGCATAGTTTGATTTTGGCACACACCGAGTTGCCAAGCAGCGGATTGGCCTCGCCAAAGACCAGCGCATCTTCTATAGCCGGAATTTCCAGCAGTACGCCTTCCACTTCACCAGGAAAAACTTTCTCGCCACCGACGTTGATCATGTCTGAGTGCCGACCCAAAATCCGCAGCCATTGCCCATCAACCTCAACCTTGTCACCGGTGCAATAATAGCCGTCGTCTACCTGCGGTTGCGGGCAGTTGAGATAGCCGAGCATTGTGGATGATGACTTTACCCACAAGATACCATCGACGATCCTGACCGTGAAATTGTCGCTGTCGATTTTTAACCAAAGTTTGGAATCAGCCCTGGACTTGGATCGCGGCGAACCGAACTCAGAGGCGCCATATTTCTGTATTATCCTGGCGCGGGGAAACATCCTATTGACCCTGTCGAGACCGGATTCACTCATAGGCTCAGAGCCAAAGGTGACGATGCCCAGACTTGACAGGTCAAACGCCTGATAATCCCGGGACAGATATAACAGGTTTAGAAACGATGGCGAACTTGGCAATACCTGCGCACCCGTTTGCTGAATTATCCGACATACCCCGAGGGTCGATCGATCCGCAGGAATAATGAGTGTACCGCCACTGTATAGGGTATAAAAAAGAGTATCCAGGCCCGCGATATGATCAAACAATAAAAATGCGATCGTACGAAGCGGTTTATTCGCCCGATCAAAGGACTGTAGAAAGTCATTGGCATCATGCAGAATTGCTTTGGCCCTGCCACTTGTACCAGAGGAAAAAATAATAAAGCCCGGCCGTGCCTCTTCCTGTAGTGTCAATAGAAGTGAATGTTTGTCAGGTGACGTTGCCATTTTTTCCAGCGACCATTCGCCATCATCGTCGAAGCTGAACAGCTGATCGATTTGTGCATCTGCAACATATTCGACAACTGAAGACGTCGCGGGGGGTAGCAAGGCAACGGTATGTCCATTGCCCAGCAATGACAAAAAAAGCGTAATAGCATCAATATGAAAATCTGACTTGATGC
>CBDUUA010000094.1:0-7364 GCA_965370135.1 uncultured Cellvibrionales bacterium | reverse complement strand
TAGGGCCGAATTTATTCGGCCGAGGTTTCCAGGATCATGGAAAAATTGAACCTTTATACCAGTGTCGGTTGTCACCTGTGTGAGCAGGCGCTGGCAGTTGTCGAGCCGCTGTTGTCCCAATTTGAGCTGGTGTTGCAGCAGGTGGAAATCGCCGATAGCGAGGCGTTGATGGCGCGCTATGGGCTGCGTATCCCGGTGCTGTGGCTGGAGTCGGCACCACAGGATCTGGGCTGGCCCTTCGATGCGCAGGACGTCGTTCGCTACCTACAGGCCGTATCCTGATTGCTGGTGCCTGGCGTCTCTGCCGGCTTGTCCCTGTGGCGAAAAAATAGCGAGCGGCTGTTGCGGGTGGTAGCTTGGCTTAGCTCAGCCAGCGAGCAGCCCAGGATGTCGGCCAGGAATTCGGCCACTAACGGCAGTAGACAGGGCTCGTTGCGGCGTTTTTTGGGGATGGCCAGGGTTTGGCGATCGAGGTGTCGCGGCAGTAGATAGGGCGCATCGGTTTCAAGAATTAGTCTATCCAGCGGTATGTGCTTCACTGCCTGTCTCAAATCCTCCCCGCGCCGGGGATCGCAGAGCCAGCCGGTAATGCCGATATGCAGGCCGAGGTCGAGATAGGCCCGCGCTTGATCCATGGTGCCGGTAAAACAGTGGGCAAGACCACCCGCCAGGCTGTCGCGGTAATTGCCCAGTATGTCGATTTGATCGCCGAAGGCATCGCGCTCGTGGAGATAGATCGGCTTGCCGATATCGACGGCAATGTCCAGTTGCGCCACGAAGGCGCTGCGCTGCCTGGCGGGGCTGGAGAAATTGCGGTTGTAGTCCAGCCCGGTTTCACCGATTGCCCTGACGTGCTCATCCTGGGCTAGCAGGCGCAGCTGTTCCAGGGCCGGCGCATCAACGCTATCGGCATTATGCGGGTGGATTCCGGCGGTGGCGACGACACAATCAGCAAACTGTCGCGCAATGTCGATACCTTGCCGGGAGCTGTCTATGTCGGTGCCAATGGCTACCAGGGCCTGCAGGCCCGCATGCTGTGCGCGCTGTATGACATCGCCGAGATCCTGGCGATATTGCGAGCTGGCGAGATTGACCCCGGCATCGATAATGCCTGGCAGGCTCATGTCCCGGGCCTCAGACTAGTCTTTAACCCGCACTGCCAGCACATCGCAACCCGCCCGGTGTAGCACGCCATTGGCGGTAGAGCCGAACAGCAGTGCCAGGCCATGGCGACCATGGCTGCCAACGACTACCAGGTCGGCGCCAATGTCCCGCGCCGCATTGTGAATTTCGGTTTCCGGTCGACCTAAAACAAGGTGTTGCGATTCTTTGGGGATAGCCAGGGATTGAGCTAGCGCAGACAAGCGCTGTTGTGCCTGCTCCTGTATTTCCTCCTGAATGCCGGAAAAATCCAGGGGTATATCGCCGCCATAGGTAAAGCTCAGGGGTTCGAGCACGTGTACGATGCTCAGTTTGGCGCCGCAGATATCACTCAGGTATTTGCCCTGAGCTGCGACCTGGTCGGCTTCATCACTGAGATCAATCGCTAACAGTATGTGTTGGTAGTTGGCCATTGGCCTGCATCTCCTTCGCTTTTCATAAAGGTTTTTTATAACATAGCTTTGCTTAAAACCGAACATTACAGGCCGATATAAATCAATTTTTCGTCCGACACGCCGTCGGACTTTCCGATCTCGAATACAACGGGAGTGCTGGTATGGATTCTGAGTGGATAATGATCCTCGTCGTGATTGCGGCAATTTCTCTCGCCATCGCCCCTGTCTACTGGATGCGGCCGTCGCCGCGGCAACGGCAGTTGGCCCGGCTTCGCGAGCATGCGCTGCAATTGGGTTTGCGCCCGGAGTTGCGGGCAACGCCTCTTGCACTGCGCCACACGGGTTGCGACGATAAGCTAATGAAGTACCAGTGGCATCGTCCTGAGGGCAACTGGCCTCGCCATGGTGAAAGCTGGCTGGCGGCACAGCAGGGGGGCGAGGGGGCTAAAAACTTTACCTTTCCACCCGCAGAGGGCTATCAATCCGGCCCGGATGCTTTGCTGGCAGAGCTGCAAGGCCCTGTGCCCGAGAGTTTATACGCGATTGAGGCGAACCCATCAGGTGTCGGCTTTTATTGGCATGAGTCCGGTGATAATAGCCGGGTCGATGAGTTGTATCGCTTGTTGCTACCCTGGGTAGAAACCTACCGGACGCAGTTTCTGCATCGGGATCAATAAGCCCTGGCCGTCGCTTGACGGGGCAACTTATGCATCAGGGCTGTCGTGGTTTCAAAGTAACTGCCAATGCGGGGATCTGTAATATCCGCAGCCTTGATGGTCGACAGTGCTTTTTGTAGCAATTTTTCCGCTCGTTTTGGCTGATTTTGATTGAGCGATTCAGTCGCCAGCGACAGGCAGGTATCCAGTGTGATTTGGGTGCCCAGCCAGTCTATTTCCTCGCAATACTGCCGATAACGTTCCGCTGAAAGTAAACCACCGTTGGCGCGGGAGTGCAGGATGCGCTTGATTTCCTTGAGTTCATTGCGCATCCGTCCCGCCTCTACGGTGCTGGCCATGGCGGTGTCGCAGGCTTGTGGCTCGCTCTGTGTTGCCAGGTTCTCTATCAGTGGCAACAGGCGCTGTTGTTCACTGGCTGCGAAGGCATGACCGGGATCGAGTGCGCTGATGCGATCCAGTATCTCCAGGGCCACTTGATACAGCTCGTGAACCGGTGCGTGATGGTTGCTAATCCGGCGCCAGCTTTGAATTAATTCCTCGATTTGGCGAACGCGCTGGCGCAGTTTTGCTGTGTTAGCTTGCCGGGCACACTTTTCAGCGGAATTGCCCCTGGCTAAGCTGGTGATAACTACCAGCGCGATGATTAGTAGTACCGCAATAATAGTGTGTAGCCAGATCATCTTCGTTCCCGTTGCCGGTTTCGACAGTTTTTTCTTCAGTAGAGGCTTGACCGCAGGCCAAGCTGGACTTATAAATTGCCGTCCAACGCAAATCGCGTGATTTTCACCTCAAAAACGTGGAATTAGACAAATAATGGGTAAATCGCTGGTTATCGTAGAATCGCCTGCCAAGGCCAAGACCATAAACAAGTATCTGGGCAAGGACTATGTCGTTAAGTCCAGTATAGGCCATATCCGTGACCTGCCCACCAGCGGTTCGCGCAAGGCGGTCGACCCCAAGAGTCGGGCAGCGGAGGCAGCCAAAACCCGCAAGATGGCTCCAGAGCAAAAGGCGAAATACAAAAAGAAAAAGGCCGGCGAGCAATTGGTTCGGCGTATGGGCATTGATCCCGAGCACGGTTGGACGTCGCACTATGAGGTGCTTCCGGGCAAGGAAAAGGTCGTCGCTGAATTGCAAAAGCTGGCTGCAAGAGCGGATACGATCTATCTGGCAACGGATTTGGACCGGGAAGGGGAGGCAATTGCCTGGCATCTGCGTGAAGCCATCGGCGGTGATGACTCGAAGTATCGCCGGGTGGTGTTCAATGAAATCACCAAAAACGCCATTCAAAGCGCCTTCTCGGAGCCCTCAGAGCTGGATATGGATCGGGTTAACGCCCAGCAAGCACGACGTTTTCTCGACCGGGTGGTGGGTTTTATGGTGTCGCCGCTGCTGTGGGCCAGGGTGGCGAGAGGCCTGTCTGCCGGTCGGGTGCAATCTGTCGCTGTGCGCATGATTGCGGAGCGAGAGGGCGAAATCAGGGCCTTTGTGCCGGAAGAGTACTGGGACATCAAGGCGCAGCTCAAGACCTCGCTGGCCGACGATGTACAGATGGAGGTGCGAAAATACCAGGGCCAGAATTTCCGCCCTACCAGTGAAGCGCAGACCCTTGAGGCTATCGCTCGTTTGCAGCGCGCAAGCTATGTGCTGACCCGGCGCGAGGACAAACCGACAACAACGCGGCCACCGGCGCCCTTTATCACCTCGACCTTGCAGCAGGCTGCCAGTACGCGACTGGGATTCAGTGTCAAAAAAACCATGATGATGGCCCAGCGCCTCTATGAAGCCGGTCACATCACCTATATGCGTACCGACTCGACCAGCCTGAGCCAGGATGCCGTGGCTAGCTGTCGCGAGTTCATCAGCAGCGACTACGGAAAGCGCTATCTGCCCGAGGCGCCCAATGTCTATAGCAACAAAAAAGGCGCCCAGGAGGCCCACGAGGCCATCAGGCCTTCGGATGTTGGGCAATCATCCAGCTCGCTGACCGCGATGGAGCGCGATGCGCAGCGCCTGTACGAGCTTATCTGGCGTCAGTTCCTGGCCTGCCAGATGACTCCTGCCGAGTTTACCAGCACCTCTCTGCGCGTTACTGCCGGCGACTATGAGCTGCACACCCGTGGTCGTATCATTCGATTTGACGGCTTTATGAAAGTGTTGCAACCCGTCGGCAAGCAAGAGGATGACCGCGTGTTGCCAGATCTCAAGCAGGGTGATGCGTTGACCCTTGACAAGCTCAACCCCAGTCAACACTTTACCAAGCCCCCGCCCCGATATACTGAGGCAGGCCTGGTCAAGGAATTGGAAAAACGCGGTATTGGCCGCCCCTCCACCTATGCGGCGATTATATCCACCATCCAGGATCGGGGTTATGTCCGCCTGGAGAAACGCCGTTTCTACTCGGAAAAGATGGGCGATATTGTTACCGAGCGGCTGGTTGAAAGCTTCTCGGAGCTGATGGACTTCGGTTTTACGGCCAGTATGGAAGAGTCGCTGGACGAGGTTGCACAGGGCCATAAGGACTGGCGCGGCGTGCTCGACGAGTTCTACGCGGACTTTCGGCAGAAGCTCACCCGGGCTGAGTCCGCCGAGGGCGGTATGCGCGCCAATACGCCCACCGAAACCGATATTATGTGCCCGGATTGCGGTCGGCCGATGACGATTCGCACCGCCAGTACCGGCGTGTTCCTGGGTTGTTCCGGCTACGCACTGCCGCCCAAGGAGCGTTGCAAAAAGACCATGAACCTGGTCTCAGGGGATGAGGCGGTGGACGTGGAGGCGAACGATGAGGCGGAATCCCTGTTGCTTCGCACCAAGCGCCGCTGCAAGATCTGTAATACATCGATGGATTCTTACCTGATAGACGAGAGTCGCAAACTCCACGTCTGTGGCAATAATCCCGACTGCCCGGGTTTTGAAGTAGAAAGTGGCAGCTTTAAAATCAAGGGCTACGATGGCCCGGTCATCGACTGCGATAAATGTGGCGCCACCATGGAGCTGAAGACGGGGCGATTTGGCAAGTACTTTGGCTGCGTCAATCCCGAATGCAAGAATACGCGCAAATTGTTGCGCAATGGTGAGGCCGCGCCACCGAAGATGGATCCGGTGCCGATGCCCGAGTTGGCGTGTGTCAAGGTTGACGACCATTACATTTTGCGCGACGGCGCGGCGGGTATATTCCTGGCCGCCAGCCAGTACCCGAAAAACCGGGAAACCAGGGCGCCGCAACTGCGCGAATTACTGCCCCATAAGGACGAAATCGATGCCAAATACGCGCATCTGTTCAAGGGGCCGGTGGCCGACCCGGAGGGCAACCCAGCCATCGTGCGCTATAGCCGCAAGAATAAAGAGCAGTACCTGATGTCGGAAGTTGATGGCAAAGCCAGTAAATGGCGTGCTTTTTACCGCAACGGTGTGTGGCTTGAAGAGCAGGGCTCCAGCAAGACCCGGGGCTCGGGCAAGGCGTCCAAGGCCGCGGCCAAGGGACGGAAATAGCGTTGAGCCAACGTGGCCTGCAGCGCCGAGTCGGCCAAAAACTGGCCTACGCCCGTTGGCACCTGGCCTGGTCCGAGCAATGGGCTGACAACGGCCAACAGCGAGCGGCATTACTGGAATCGGCAATTTGGCATGCAGTGGGTGCTTACCGTGCATTTTTGGGAGAGATAGCGGCCGACGTCCATATGGCCGTGGATCAGCATCTTGTCGACACCGGTAGCGCCGACAGCCTCAGCAGAGCGTATCGCGATTACCTGCCCGCAGCCCTGGCTGAATGTGCGCAGCTCGAGGGCCGGTCGGGGTGGTTGCAGGATTTGCTGCGCTGGTCTGAATTGGCCTCTCGCAGTGTCGAGGAACCAGGGCCTGCCACTGGCCTCGATGTGATATCAACGAGCGGATCATCAGCATTGGTGCTGCCGGATTATTCCGGACTGGGTCAATGTATTGATCGCCTGGAAGCGCTGATTGACCGCTTGCGTGGCGATATGCTGGAGTGCTAGCGAGGGTCCGTTGTCCGGGGCGAATGAGCGCACCGGCATGGTGTGTGATACTTGTGCATCACGGTGTCTGTAAGCTGTAAATAGCTGCAAAAACACAGTTGCCGTGAGCTGGTGTTTTCTTGCTATTGGATGACAGCAAGTGGTATAAAGACGCTGTTGTTTTAACGAAAGGGGGTTGCTGTGTCTTCTGTGCTCGAGATTGTTGAACTTTGCAATGGCGATATTGTGTTGCAACCGGCGGGTGGCGAAGAAAACCCCATGGTCACCATTCGATTCTCCGAGGAATCTAATACCTATATGCCCTATATGAAGCTTGAAGTGGCCAAGGCGATGATTCAGGCTGGCATCCAGGCCTTTTCGGATTTAACCGAGCAAGCGGATCAGGCGGCGATGGAAAGTATGGATATGATCCAGGATCGCGTGGTTCACTGACGCCCCGCCTTCCCCTCGTAAGGCCCGATTCTTAAAGGCCCGCTTCTTAAAGGTCCACCTCATAAAGATCCACCTCATAAAGGTCCACTCATAAAGGCCCACTCCATATCATACTAAGGCCCAGCCAATAAGGCCGCTCGTCCCATGGTGCTCAGCCAGCCTTGCCCTTGCTACGATCGCCTGAATCCGACAGCCTCCTAGCGGCGAATGACCCCCACACTGATGCCCTCGATAGTGCAGGGCTGTTCCTTCAAGTCGACTTCGATCGGCTCAAAGTCCGGGTTTTCCGGCATCAGCACGATAAGGTGGCGACTGCGGGTGCGCTTGAGGCGCTTTACCGTGACCTCGTCGTCCAATCGTGCGACCACGATTTGACCATTGTTGGCCTCGGAGGCTTTATGGACGGCCAGCAGGTCGCCGTTGAGTATGCCGGCATCGCGCATACTCATACCCTTGACCTTGAGCAGAAAGTCGGCCCGGGGGTGAAAAAAAGAAGCTGCAATATCGCAGTAATCCTCTATCTGCTCGGCCGCTAATATCGGATAGCCTGCTGCCACCTGACCGACAATGGGTATGCCTTGTTGATCTACCAGGCGAATCCCCCGCGAGGTGCCTGCCACCACTTCAATAGCGCCCTTGCGCGCAAGCGCTCGCAAGTGCTCCTCGGCGGCGTTGGCTGAGCGGAATCCAAACTCGCGGGCGAT
>CBDUUA010000093.1:0-7440 GCA_965370135.1 uncultured Cellvibrionales bacterium | reverse complement strand
ACGCGGAACCGGCTACTGGCTGCGCTGGTGCTGATAATCGTCGGCGGGGTAGCAGGGGGGCTAATCTATCTGCAGCAGAAGAATCAAGCGCAGGTCGCCCTGGTGAGCGACCTGGTGGAGGCGTCCATTGAAATCAGGGCTCGGCTCCTCAAACAGAATGCCAACGGTCACACCTATTGGTGGTCCCAGCTGCAGCACGAGGGCGGTGTCGATATGCTGCAGCGCAGTGTGCTGTTGGCGGTCGAGGCGATGCGGCGCCGGCCGTCGGTAGAGGCTGAGAAGGTGTTGCGGGATGGCCTGGTCTTGCTTAACCCGCCCATCGCCGAAATGAGTTACGAAAGCTATGGATCTTCCGGTCTGGCTTTCTCCCCGGATGGCAAGTACCTGGCTGCCCCCGGTCGCAACAATACGGCTCGCATCTGGGAGACGACGGACTGGCGGGAGATCCAGCGCCTCCGCCATCAAGACCGTGTTCGACCCGTCGCCTTCAGCCCCGATGGCAAGACCCTGGCGACGGCAGCCGACGGCATAGTTCGGCTCTGGGATGTGGCCAGTGGTGAGGAGCGATTACAGATAGCAAATGCGAAAATGGTGCGGGATCTCGCCTTCAGCCCGGATGGCAGCCGCATCGCCGCTGCTATTGATGGCCGTCATCTCCGCGATGCTACCATCGATGCTACTGTCCGCATCTGGACGCTGAATGATGGCCGAGAGGTGCAAACAATAAAGCATCCGTCGTGGGATCTGAGACGGGCGGTTTTTAGCCTCTGCTGGGAACAACTGGTCACCATAGACAGGGAATATACTGCGCATCTCTGGGATGTAGAAAGCGCGGAAGAGCTTGGAACCATCAGCCCGGGAAAATTCGCGGACATCGCCTTCAGTCCGGATGGCAAGAGCCTGGCCTCCGCCTCGAGTTCATATCCGGATAGCAGCGCCAGCTTATGGGATTTGAGTACAATGAAACAGCTTGCGAGGATGGAGCATGACAGGGGTGCGCTGTTGAGCGTGACCTTTAGTCCCGGTGGAGAGTATCTGGTATCGACCGGCAACGATGCCACCGCCCGATTGTGGGCGCTACCGGGGGGCGATGAGGTGTTTGTCGTGTATCACCAGGGGAGCGTGATCACCGCCGCATTCAGCGCAGATGGCGCCTATCTCGCTACCGGTAGTCGGGATGGTACGGCGCGGGTCTGGACGGTGCCTGATGGCGAAGAGGTGGCGCGCCTCAATAATCCGGGCAGCGTCGCCGCCGTGCAGTTCAGCCCGGATGGCAAGCTTGTCGTCACCGGCAGTACTGGCGGCTATATTCGGGTGTGGTCTCTGCCGATCGACGAACCGTTGGCTGAAGCCTGCCGACGTGTGAGCCGCAATCTCAGCGAGGCAGAGTGGCAGCAATATTTGGGTGCAGAGCCCTATAGCAAGACCTGCCCCGAGTGGCCGTGAGGGTAGGCAACAGCCATTAAGTCAACTGATAGTCTTGAAAATGAATAATTCAACTAAATATTTCCGACGGCAGTATCCAGGGCTATACCGGCTATTTGAGTCAGCCCTACCATGTACCCTATCAAGGATATCGAGGTGCTGGAAACCATTGTCGGCGGCCGCAGCATCTACCGGCGTGGTTCCTGATAGAACCCGGATTCCGCAGTTGGGCAAATTCCAGGTTGATGGGATATTGTAGGGTCGAATTTATTCGACCGGGCATCCAAATTCTGTACCTATCTTTTCGATCAACTCAAGTTTGAGTCTGCTCGATATTGGGACAATAACTCAGCTAATCGCTCTTCGAGTAAACTCATGCACGCATTGTAGCCTTCTGGCGCCAGAGCCTCAATTGTGCGTGCTCTGCGCAGTCGTCGAGTCCCGGCTCGCTCCAGAGGCGGTTTTCCATTCCCGCGAAATGCGTGGCAGTCATTGGATTCGAATTTCCAGGCTGGGTCCCTGCAAAGGATCGGCTGGCTAATCATTTTTTATTCGAGTAGCATCGTGCTGCATGCACGCAGTTGTCAGGAAAAGAGGCGGGTACAGACAGCCTCCTAAAAATAAATAAAGAGATAAACAAAGAGATAAACAAAGAGACAATCAAAATGCTCATACCTCTTCATATTGTGATTCAGCTAGCCCTGATCATTCGCGTGTTACTGCGCCCGCATCGGGACCCGGCCTCGCGAGTGGCCTGGATCGTCGTGATATTGGCGTTGCCGGTGCTTGGCATCATTGCCTATCTACTACTGGGCGAGACCAATATTGGTCGCAAGCGTGTAGAGCGTATGAAAAAAATCATGGCCGCCATGCCGGCGGTGAATGAAACTCCGGGCTGGGATGCCAGTGAGCTGCCCCCCGAATTGCACGATCGACACAAGGCGCTGTTCCGGGTCGGCAAATCGATCAGTGGCTATGATCCGGTCGGCGGCAACCAGGCGCAGCTGATGGCTGATTCAAATGTTGCTATCGATACCATGGTTGCGGATATCGACGCGGCTAGCGACCATGTGCACCTGCTGTTCTATATCTGGATGCCGGACAATAATGGCGCCAAAATGGCGGAGGCGCTCAAACGCGCTGTGGCGCGGGGCGTTACCTGTCGCGCGATGGTCGATGACATCGGCTCGCACCTGCTTATTCAATCCGAGCTGTGGCAAGGCATGGAGGCGTCCGGCATCAAGCTGTGCCGCGTATTGCAGATCGGCCATCCGCTCATGCGAATCTTCAAGGGCCGGATCGATTTGCGCAACCACCGCAAGATTCTTGTTATCGACAACAGCATCACCTATTGCGGTAGCCAGAATTGCGCGGATCCCGAATTTTTGACCAAGGCAAAATACGCCCCCTGGGTGGATGCGGTGATGCGCTTCACCGGCCCCGTCGTGCGTCAGAATCAGCATGTTTTCGCCAGTGACTGGATGGCCTATAACAATGAGGACATCCGCGAGACCCTGTTGCAAGCCCTGGCGCCCCCCAAACCCGGATTTCCGGCGCAAGTCATCGCCAGCGGCCCTACCGCTCGCTATTCGGCGGTACCTGAGACCTTCGAGACCCTGATCTACAGCGCCCGGCGCGAGCTTTTCATCACCACGCCCTATTATGTACCGGTGAGCTCGCTACAGGCTGCCATCTGTGCCGCCGCCAACCGGGGCGTCGATACGACCATTATATTTCCGGCCCGCAACGATGACTTTGCCGTCGGCGCAACCAGCAGGAGTTACTACGAGGATTTGCTGGCTGCAGGGGTAAAAATCTATGAATACCAGGTTGGCATACTGCATGCCAAAACCATGACGGTAGACGGCGAGGTCACGCTGATTGGCTCGGCCAATATGGACCGCCGCAGTTTCGACCTGAACTACGAGAACAATATTCTTCTCTGTGACGAGGGTGTAACTGCGGCAATGCGCCAACGCCAGGGGGAATATTTGCTCGACTGCCTGGAGGTTACCGCCGAAGAGCTTGCCCGGTGGAGCAGGGCCAGGCGCTTGTGGAACAACGCCCTCGCCATCGTCGGTCCGGTGCTCTAACCGCCACTACTATCTTGTCCAAAATTAAAACGTATAGCCAATCGAGGTAATGACCGACATATCGTTATTCTCCCCTTCATTTCCCGGCGGCTGCGAGTCGTAGTGATCGGTTACCTGGAAACTAAATTGGAAGTTGTTGACGATCTCCCAGCTGATCTTGAAATTAGCCAGGGCCCGTATCCTTGAACTCTCCGTCATGCTGGGGAATGCTTGCAGGCCCAACTGCAAATCGGGTGAACGAGAATTGCGTTTGAATCGCTGGAACATAAATCCCGCCATTGCCTCGAGGCTATTATCGACGTCGGAGCTGTCGGTCACGTACTCGCGATTGTAAACCGCGCCCAGATTTATGATGAAATAGCGTGAGGATTTTTCGATAAAGAATTTGGCGGCGCCGCCGCCCACGACATAGCGTTGATTGTAGCCCTGATCGGGGTTGGCCTGAACCTGGGCCAATTCGAATGCGCCCCACTTCTTTTTTGCAACCTGCGCCATAGTAAACTGCAGGTAGTGCTGGTTGGTGGTGTCGCCCTCCTCTTGCGTGTTGAAGATCGACTGAGCCGATAGTTTTGCAAAATTCTTGCGAGTGCGATACTTGGCGTCAGCGCTAAGATTGTATTGCACTGTGCTGTTGGCCTGGGTGTAGCTAAATCCAAAATCCACAGAGCCGTCGAGACGCCGCCAGAATCTGTGCTCGATCGGTACGATTTCAAAAACCTCCGAAAGCTTGACCTCGATGGTGTCGGATCCGTTGACGATGCTTAAATGCCCGGGCGTTATTTGAGAGCCCAGGCTGCCGAATTGGCGCTCGCCCCCAGCCAACTCGAGCCGATACTCGAATTGACTGGTCAGGCTGGTGACGCGCCGCCACTCGATGCTGAGGGTGCCCGCAGCATCAGTGTCCAGCACCAAGGTGGCGTTCTGGACACTCTTGATTTCTCCGATAAAGGTGTTGCCGTCATCGGTCGTGGCTATGTCGGTCTTGTCGTGTTCACCCAGAGCCGGCGCTGCGGCAAAAAGCATTGCCAGAACAGTGGCAGCGAGTTGTGTGGATTTACCGTTGTGGACGCTGGTTCGGCAGGCAGTTTTGTCGATACTCATCCTTGCGTTGCGATCAGAGAAAGCTGCAACGGCACGCTTCATGTCGGGTCGCCGACAATACCGAGAACCATAACCGAGAACCATAACCGAGAACCATAGTAAAAAAAATCACGTTGTCCCTGGATTATTATCAGATTTTATATGCAGATCCCGTTGCGGGAAAGGGATCTCAATACCGGCGTGTTTGAGCGCCTTGAAGATGGTGAAGTGAAGATCGCTGCGGGCGGTAGCGCCGACGTCGATGTCCTTGATGAAGGCTATCAGTTCGAAGTCGAGGGAGCTGTCGCCAAATTGGAGCCAGCGAACCCTTGGTTTGTAGGGATAGTGCAGGATATTGCTCTGCTGGGCCGCGCAATCCAGGAGAATATCCCGCACCTGCTCCGGATCCGAGTCATAAGACACCCCGACCTGAATACTTATTCTGCCACGACGATTTTTGTAGAACCAATTTTCCACTGCGCTTGTTATCAGCTCGGCGTTGGGAATGATTATCGAGGAGCGGTCAAAAGTTTCGATCTCCGTGGCCCGGGCGCCGATGTTTCTGACGTATCCCTGCCCCGAGGCAACGACCACCCAGTCGCCTACTTTGATCGGTCGCTCAAACAGCAAGATTAGCCCGGAGATGAAGTTTTTAACGATACTTTGCAGACCAAAACCTATGCCTACTGAGAGGGCTCCGGCAACAAGGGCCAGTTGGGTCCAGCCGATGCCGACGATACCCAGTGCCACCAGGCTCGCCACTAACATACTGATGTAGCCGGCAAGGGTTGTGATCGTCGCACGTATATCGGGACCCAGGTGTGCGTGTTGCATTAACTGCACATCCAGCAATACCGTCATGCGCTGTGTACCCACATGGGCCAACAGCAACGCAAATAGCGCCGTCAGGATGTTTACGAATGACACCGAGAATTGACCGATGTGAATATCAGACTTCAACAGATCGAGCCAACGGCTGATATCGATCCAGTCGAAGCCGACAATCAGTAAAAATGCGGGAATGCAGAGCGCGAACCAGGTCAAGTCGAGGGTCAGCCCCTGCCAGAAACCGGGCTCGTCATCCGCGTCCCCCTGCGGTGACGTGGTCGGGGCAGACTGGCGCCCCTTTACTTTCAGTAAGCTCAAACCCCAGCGCGCGATGGTGCGAGTGGAACCGGCCAGCATCAGCAGCAAGACCAACAAAACGATGCGATGAAATAAGAAGTTTGCCATGCCGGTGTAGCCCAGCCAGGTCAGCAGCAGAATGCCGGCAGCAACCATGCGGCTGACGACTAGCACCGCGTCCTGCCATCTCGCCGCCGGCGGCGACGCGCTCGCTACAGGCTCGCCACTTTGGCCACCACTTTGGCCGTCATTATGGCTGTCATTATGGTCGCCACCAGGGCCGGCCTTTGGCAGCTTGGTGCTTGCTACAGTGCCGGGATCGGCAGATTCGCGTTGCCGGGAAACGGGCGTGCTGTGCCATAAACGCGGGCTTGAGGACAGCCAGAGCAGTACCGCGAAAAGGCTGTTAGTCAGGGTTAACTGCACCGTAGCCAGCTCGCTTCCCGCATTTGTCAATTCGATGGCGGTAAAGATAATGCGATCGAAAACGAACAAGGCGAAGCCGGCCATTAACAAGGATCGCAATCGGGCCGCTTGCCGCGAATCGACAGGCACCCGCCGCCACTGCGCGCGGTGGGGCGAGAACACGCAGGTGAGATAGTTCCACGCGGCAACCAGTACCATGCTGCCCAGGCAGGATCGTAGTGCGAAGTCGCTGTAGCCCTCTGCAAGCATGCCTGTTTCAACGGTGGCCCCGAACAACAGCAGACTGGCCCCGGCAGCCAGCAGGCCGTAGCCCAGGGTGTGGAAGGCGGCATAGCGCTTCTTTTCAACTGCGGACGGCACTGGACTATTCAGCAGAGGGGGTTTGAACTGTCTTAGCCGAGGCAGTCGGGGCAGCGTGAGCAGCCCGATGGCAACGCCGAGGGCTGCCACCAACAGGGAGATATCGGCGGCGAGTGTGGCGGATGAACGCTCGATGTTCCACTGATCCACGATATGACCGGTAAAGCGATCAACGGCCGGCGCGATCTCGGCGCCGGCCTCAGTCCAGAGTTGAGCAGAAAAGGGCAAAGCGCTACGGGTCCGAATGCGCGAACTGTTGCGATTGCGTTGCAGGGTGCGGGTTTGCCCGATCAAGCGGCTGACAGTATCACTGGCCAGATCGATGCGCTTGGACAGTCCGTTCAAACGGCTCACTTGATCCGTTAATTGCTTTCGCACCCGGGCAATATCGGGGGATTCCGGTGGCTGGCCATCTGCCGGCGGCGGGCCCAATTTCTCCAACTGGTCGGCCGGCACTGCAAACGCGACCTTCAGCTGGCCGGCGTAGGTATTAAAGTTGCCTTGATAGGCTATTAGTCTACGCAGTGAATTGGCTAGATAGGCATCGGATACGGTTCCGCTATTGAGCCGATTCGCAAACTCGTCGATATGCTCGCTGCGCGTGTTGAAGGCCGAGGCGATGTTGTCAACGTCAGGTGTTTGCGCCGGGGCCGCGTGGCCGAGGCTTATACTCAAAACAAGGCTTATACCCAATACAAATAGAAGACTTGTTACCAGCATGCTCGCGAAACAGCGGTATACATATCCGTTCAACTTTTCACGCCCGCATCAGTTATTTGCTTTTGCAATACTGGGAGAGCCTGGCAATATCACCTGTACCAGACCAGTTTCACCAGCCTGTTATTTCCCTGCCGGTGCCCGCAGTCGGTAGAAGGTGGTATAGAGAACAGGCACCAGTAACATCGTCAGCAGGGTGCCGAATGCCAGACCG
>CBDUUA010000092.1:0-7492 GCA_965370135.1 uncultured Cellvibrionales bacterium | reverse complement strand
CCAGTCTCGCTGGCTGCCTAGACCAATGCTGCCGGCTCCTCGGCAAGTTGCTGCCGATACAGGCACTTCAAAATATTTGTCATGGCGGAACGCCAGGGACGCTGCTTGATACCAAAGGTATCCAGAATCTTGCTGCATTCCAGAATGGGATAATGCGGCACCATATAATCACCGCCAGCGCGCCTCTCGACCAGACGGATATGCTCAATATCGATTGTGCCATACTGTGCTGCCATGGTAATCACGGTTTCAGCGAAGTCCCTGCTGCTGGTCACGTCGGAACTGCCGTAATGGTACACACCCCAGGCGTGTGCACCGCAATCGATTTGTTGCATCATGGCAAAGAGAACTCTGGCCACATCGGCTGCCGGGGTAGGAGCACCCTCAACCGCCGACTGCAGGCTAATTTCTCTACCCAACTCAAGGCCCCGTAGAAAGCTGTGAAAGGTTCCCTGGCCATGGGCACCGAACACCCAACCGCTGCGCAATATAATGTGATGGTCAATATGGCGAATGACGCCTTGCTCCAACTCCGCCAAGCGGCGGCTCACCCTGCCCTTCGATTTGGGCCGGTCACCCTCCCTAAACAACTTGCCGCGAGCGCCATTATATACCAGGGCGCTCGATACATGGATGAATGCCGCATTGCTGGCGCTCGCCGCCCGGCACAGGTTCCTGAGCATTTTGACATGGGATTTTTGCAGTCCGGCAGGGGATTCAGAGAGTTCAATACTCCAGGCGTTGACGATATAGTCCGGCGCATAATCACTGATAATCGCGGAAACTGCCGCGGTCGACGCCAACAGCAATGCCGCCGACACCCCACGCCATTCAATCTGGGAGTGTTCCTGCAAGAGCTCAGCCAGAGCGTAACCAACCTGGCTATCTTGATCCAGAATCAGGATTTTCAAAATAGTGAATTCCAGCGCGACAGACAATCTATCCAAGCCATGTAAAATAACCGCTTAGCCCTTTTAACTCAATAAATAGTGTGGTTTGGCAGACATAAAAAAGCCCCTCTCATTGCCGCTGAACGGAGGGGCTTGGTTTTCAATTGCCTGGGGCTGGCGGCTTTCAGCTTGTCGAAATCCACGACGACCTTTGCCCGCCAGCCAGCCAGATTACCCTGGCATGCTGCTCTTTCTTTTATTCCGCTTTCGACTCATACGAGCAAAAGCAATACCTGCCAGGCCCAGGCCCATCAAGATCACAATATCCGGCTCGGGAACATCGATCTCCTGTGGTATTCCTACTAAGTGCGCGCCCGACAGCCCAGCTCTGGATGTGCTAAAACTGCCACAGAGGTCACTGCCATGATCCATTGTAAGGCCGGTACAGTTCCCTTCTGAGAAGTACACATCGACCATTCCAGCCTCGCCGCCCAATGCGTTTGGATACCAGCCAATGGAGAGAACCGGCGAGCCCTCAGCAACGCCCCCGGACGGAGCAAAGTCACGATAATACGGGTCGAATAATCCAAAAGTCGTACTGTAGCTCGCGCCATCATAGCTCGAACTGGTACTGGTTATTATCTCAATATCACTAAATCCGGTGTAACCGTCGAGTATAAATGAGCCCTCAGCGACACCACCATCTTCAAAGATGAAGTGATCCAAAGTCCACTTAACCGGGTAAGCCCAAACATTTGCAGTACCGACAAGGAGGCAATTGAACAGTAACAACGGCACCCATCTTTTTTTTATAGTCATAGTGCACCTTCCTCCAAAACCCTGCTCTCCAAAACCCTGCTCGCCAAAACCCTGCTCGCCAAAACCTTGCCCACCCGCGTTGGATCAACCTTCGCTATAATTCATAGTCACTATATAATTCATAGTTACTACATAATTCATAGTCACTATTTATCATAAAAATAATTCAAAATCAAAACCAAAAACCCCTTGTAAGTATAAGCACTTACAAGGGGTTCTTAAACTCCAGCATAGGAACTCGCATTCTCAGAACGGAATATCATCATCGAAGGAGTCGTCAACTGCAGCAGGTACTGACTGTGCTTGCTGCGGGGCTTGCTGTGGGGCGGCTTGCGGCGGAGCTGCCTGCTGCCTGCCGCCAGCCTGCGGCGCCTGATTATAAGCACCTTGACCTGCGGCCCCCTGACCGAATTCCTGGCCACGACTATCCAGCATCTGCATCTCACTGCCTACGATTTCTGTGGTATAGCGATCAGCACCGCCCTTGTCCTGCCACTTGCGGGTACGCAGGGATCCCTCCACATAGACCTTGGACCCTTTCTTCAAGTATTCGCCGGCAATTTCTGCCAGTCGATTAAAAAATACCACCCGGTGCCATTCGGTGCGCTCCTGCTTCTGCCCAGTCTGCTTGTCTTTCCAGGATTCACTGGTTGCTACTGATATATTGGTAACTGCACCACCGCTAGGCAAGTACTTGGTTTCCGGGTCCTGCCCGCAATTGCCAACCAAAATAACCTTATTTACTCCGCGGGCCATGTACACTCTCCTGTATGATAAAAGCCTGTCAAATCAAGCTGCCTACTATAAAACAGCTACCGACAATTAGCCAACTGGCGCTGCTATAATCCGGTAGGGTTGCAGCGACTGGTGATCAAAAACAAGGCCATTAACCTTGAGGTAAACCAGGCAGTCATCGGCAATCAGGGTTACATCCTCTACGCCGCTCAAACCGGCCAATTCTTGCAACAGGTCAGCACTGGCAAAGCGCTCGGCATCGTATTCGAGAACCACGTCCTTGAGCTTTCCAGGAGCCTGCATGCCCCGAGCCACAGCAAACCACATCAAAGTAATCAGGGCACAGACCGCAAATACACCCGCGGAGCCCAGCGCCCCCATCATCCAACCGCCGATACTGCCACCGAGGAAAGCACCCATAAACTGGAAAGTGGAATAGACGCCCATAGCGGTGCCCTTGCCCCCGGGGAAGGCTTTCTTGCTCACCATAGACGGCAAATTGGCCTCCAGCAGGTTAAACGCCATAAAGAACACAAACATGGCCGCTAACAGCACCATCCCGTGGGATCCCCAGAGAGCCATCATCAGTGCCGCTATCGCCAACATGGCGATAGCCAGTAAAAACACCTGTACCACTTTCTGCCGGCGCTCGGCGTAGATCAGCAACGGCACCATCGCGACGAAAGAACCCCCGAGAATTGACAGGTAAACCCACGCGTGCTGCTGCACTTGCAAGTGCAGGGTATCCCGCAGCATCAATGGCAAAGCCACGAACGATGCAGTCAAAATGAAGTGCAGGGAAAAAATGCCGAGGTTGAGCCGCAGCAATTCCCGGTCGATCAAGACGCGCCTGGCAAAGCGCATCGCGGTGCTGGTATCACCATTAAAACGGGCGGGCCGTGTCACCGCTGGCACCAACCATGCCATCACTCCAATACCACCAAGCGCCAGTAACGCAGTCAACCAGAATATCCCGCGTATGCCGTAGCTGACGGCGACCCAGGGCCCGATAAGCAAGGCTGCTGCGAAAGTAAGGCCAATGCTCATACCGATGAAAGCCATGGCTTTAGTGCGCTGCTCATCCCGAGTCAAGTCACTGAGCAAGGCCAGTATGGTGCTGGCGATGGCGCCGCTGCCCTGCACCGCACGCCCAAGAATCACTACCCAAATAGAAGCTGCCGTGGCTGCGACCACACTGCCCAGGCCAAACAACAGCAAACCACCATATATCACTGGCTTGCGACCAATCCGATCCGACAACATACCGAAAGGGATTTGCAGCAATGCCTGACTCAGGCCGTAAACACCCAGGGCCAAACCTATCAGCGCCGGTGAGCTATGCTCAAAATCAGCAGCGTACAGGGCCAGTACCGGCAACAGCATAAACAGGCCCAGCATACGAAATCCGTAGAGCAGGCCAAGAGACGCTATCGCTCGCTTTTCAGTGGCAAGCATCGATGTACTGGTTAAAGGTGGCATGGGTTTCAGGGCTGCTATCGAATACGGCATCGGCCATTTGGGGGGCGGTATAGTAGCAGTTATCGGCGCGGTGGAAAATGCCGAATAATATTCGACCTGTTGACAGCAAACCAGGAAAAACCGGAAAACAGCTGCCGCTGTGACAGCACTGACGATATAATCGATGGTTTTGCCATATGCGAGTTAGACGTGGACAAAATCGTTGTTCGTGGTGCCCGTACCCACAATCTGAAAAACATTGACCTGGAAATACCACGGGACAAGCTTATCGTTATTACCGGACTATCCGGCTCCGGAAAATCATCCCTGGCCTTCGACACCCTGTATGCGGAGGGTCAGCGTCGCTACGTTGAATCCTTGTCTACTTATGCCCGGCAGTTTCTATCGATGATGGAAAAACCTGACGTCGATCATATCGAGGGGCTGTCCCCGGCGATATCCATCGAGCAGAAGTCCACCTCGCACAACCCCCGCTCGACCGTAGGCACCATTACCGAAATCTACGACTACCTGCGATTACTGTATGCGCGGGTAGGTACGCCAAGATGTCCCGACCATGGGCTGGCGCTTGAAGCCCAGACCGTGTCACAAATGGTGGACGGCATTCTGGAACTGGAAGAGGAGGTGCGGATTATGATACTGGCCCCGGTTGTCAGAGCTCGCAAGGGGGAGCATCTGCATCTGTTTGAACAGCTGCGCTCCCAGGGCTATGTGCGCGCGCGCATTGACGGCGCGGTGTACGAGCTGGACGATCTTCCCGCATTGGAAAAGAATAAGAAACACGATATCGAGGTCATTGTCGACCGTCTGAAAGTGCGACCGGAAGCTAATTTGAGACTGGCAGAATCCCTGGAAAATGCCCTCGAACTCGCCGACGGCCTGGCCACCGTCAGCATGATGGACGGGGGGAATCCGGATATCGTATTTTCCGCCCGCTTTGCCTGCCCGGTCTGCGGCCACTCGATCAAGGAACTCGAACCGAGGCTATTCTCGTTCAACAACCCCGCCGGCGCCTGCCCCCGATGTGACGGACTGGGGGTCAACCAGGTCTTCGACTTGCAACGGGTCGTGCAGCACCCGGAGGCCAGCCTGTCAGAGGGCGCCATACGTGGCTGGGATCGTCGCAGCGTGTACTATGCCCATATGCTCAATTCACTGGCGAGACACTATCACTTCGACATTGACACACCGTTCAACAAGCTCAAGAAAAAGCACCGTGATGTCGTGCTATACGGCAGTGACGAAGAGCAGATTACCTTCAGCTACATCAATGACCGCGGCGACACCTATCGCCGTACCCATGCATTTGAGGGTGTCATTCCCAATCTTGAGCGACGCTACCGGGATACCGACTCGCAGATGGTGCGGGAGGATCTCGCCAAATACCTCAGCACCCAGGCCTGCCCCGACTGCCAAGGTAGCCGCCTGTGTCGCGACGCCCGCCATGTCTTCATTAACAATAAAACACTCCCCGAAATTACCGCCCTATCGGTAAGCAAATCACTGGACTACCTACTGCACTTGAAGCTCAAGGGCCGACAGGGAGAAATTGCCGATAAAATACTCAAGGAGTTGCGCAGCCGACTACAGTTCCTCGCCGATGTCGGCCTGAACTACCTCACACTTGATCGCAGCTCAGAGACCCTCTCCGGCGGCGAGGCACAACGCATTCGACTCGCCAGCCAGATCGGCGCCGGCCTGGTCGGCGTTATGTATATACTGGACGAGCCGTCGATCGGCCTGCACCAGCGCGACAACGAACGACTGCTCAAAACCCTGACCCACCTGCGAGACCTCGGCAACACCGTGATTGTGGTGGAGCACGACGAAGATGCGATCCGCAGTGCAGATTTCCTGGTCGATATAGGCCCCGGCGCAGGAATCCACGGTGGTGAAATAATCGAATCAGGGGATTTAAAGCGGATACTGCAGAACCCCCGCTCGCTCACTGGCCAGTACCTGAGTGGAAAACAAGCCATCGAAGTGCCGCCACAACGCTGCCCGATTGACCCCGAAAAACGCATCGTGCTTAAAGGCGCCAGTGGCAATAATTTGAAAAAGGTTACACTGGATATCCCCCTGGGCCTAATGACCTGCGTGACAGGTGTGTCCGGGTCAGGCAAGTCCACGCTGATTAACCAGACCTTGTACCCAGTCGCGGCAACCGAACTCAATAAAGCCACTACCCTGCATGCTTCGCCCTACCTAAGTATCACGGGCCTGGAATTCGTCGACAAGTGTATCGATATCGACCAAAGCCCCATAGGCCGCACACCCCGCTCCAACCCTGCGACCTACACCGGCTTGTTTACCCCGATTCGCGAGCTATTTTCCCAGACCCAGGAAGCTCGCTCCCGAGGCTACAAGCCGGGGCGATTTAGTTTCAACGTTAAGGGCGGTCGCTGTGAAGCTTGCCATGGCGATGGGGTCAGCAAGGTCGAAATGCACTTCCTACCCGATATCTACGTGCCCTGTGATATCTGTAGCGGTAAACGCTACAACCGGGAAACTCTCGACATTCGCTACAAGGGTAAAAACATTTATGAAGTGCTGGATCTCACGGTTGAGGACGCACTTGGATTTTTTAGTAATGTGCCTGTGATAGCCGGCAAACTGCAGACCCTGGTTGATGTCGGCCTGTCCTATATCAAGCTGGGCCAGGCAGCCACCACCTTGTCAGGCGGTGAAGCACAGCGTATCAAACTCTCTCGAGAGCTGTCCCGGCGGGACACTGGCAAGACCTTGTACATATTGGACGAGCCAACCACAGGCCTGCATTTTCACGATATCAAACAGTTACTAGGCGTGCTGCATCGACTGCGCGACCACGGCAATACCATCGTTGTCATCGAGCACAACCTGGATGTCATCAAAACTGCAGACTGGTTAATCGACCTGGGCCCGGAAGGCGGCGACCAGGGCGGCACCATATTGGCCACCGGAACCCCCGAACAGGTCGCCGGGGAACCCAACAGTCACACAGGACATTTCCTGGCTCCGCTGCTCAAAAACGCAGCGACAAAGACTAATAAACCTGGATTGTGACGTTGGGCACTCTACTTCGATTCAAGCTATTGAAATACCCAACTGCCGGATTCCAGGATTATCGGATAAACCACCTCAGAGCCACCCCGGGGACAGTAATTCCGGCCGTAAAAAAGCCCGCAGCGCGGGCCTGTATGACCTTGCCGGATCCAGCTAGCTTCGGCTACGCCGCCGCGATAACACCAATCCGAGCAGACCCGTCACCAACAGTAGCGCCACACCTGGCTCGGGAACCAACGCCACCCGGGATTGCCCTCGCAGCACTCCCCCGCCACCGATACCCGCCTCACTGGTAAAAGTGGGGGCTTGCTCGACATTCCAGTTTACGGGATTCAATGTGCTCTTATTGACCGAGCGTTCAAAGGCACTCGCCAGATAATTGGTCGCGCCGGCTTCAGGCTTAGTGCTGAAGGTCGTAGCACTCGTTTCCCCCAATTCCAGAGCCGTCGTTGGTACCGCTGACCACTCAAGCATCGCGCCTGAACCAGGGGTAACCAGGGAGGCATAACATGTCAGTGTCATCA
>CBDUUA010000091.1:0-7493 GCA_965370135.1 uncultured Cellvibrionales bacterium | reverse complement strand
CTGGTTAGCATTTCAGCGCAAATAGCTGCTGGCGCAAAGCACAAGCGATTAGATTCGAAATGCAGATATTTCTTATTATCTCAATGAACAGGATAGACTCGCAATTATATTAGCTGAATGTTGAGTTTTCATTAAAAGAAGCCGCAATCAGCGCAGGCATATTCCAGCTTGGGCGGCAATTTTAACTTGTTACCAATGGCTGTAAGCTGATACATTTAGCAGCGTAAAACGGCAAGTCAACTTAATCCTTGAGGAAATATCATGAAATTCAAACAGTTATTTGCAAGCGCTCTGGTCTTTTTGCTGTTCGCCAATGTGACATGGGCTGCTCGAGAGGTTACGGACTATTCCGAAACCGTAGCAGAGTTCAAAAAATCTGAGGTGGTGGCTCCATTCTTTGGCAGCTCCTATGGCTATGCTCTGTTTCCTACTATTGGTAAAGGCGGCTTTGGTATAGGCGGCGCCCACGGCAAGGGTCAGGTCTATCAGGGTGGTAAGGTTATGGGTTTTACCTCGATGACTGATATTTCCATTGGCGCTCAGGCCGGAGGCGAGGCTTATAGTCAGGTGATTTTCTTTGAAAACAAGGCGGCCCTCGACAATTTTACCTCGGGTAACTTCGAATTCAGCGCCCAGGCATCAGCCATTGCAATACAGGCGACGGCAGGGGTTGAAGCCGGTACCGAGAAAACCGGCGCCGAAGCCAGCGCTCAGGGCAAAGCAGGCAAGCAGACCACTAAGCAATACCAGGATGGCCTTTTGACTTTCACGATGGCCAAGGGTGGCCTGATGTATGCTGCAACCGTGGCTGGACAAAAGTACTCTTTTGACGCCATCAAGTAGGCGCCTTTTCAGCTTCATCGTTAGCTGACAAAAAGAGAAGGGGGGGTGCGGTACGCACCTCCCTTTTTTTGCCTCTCTTTTGTTCTCTCTTTTAAGAAAATCCCGCCGTAGATCAGCCCTGAATCCGACAGGCTCCCGGGATAGAGGGAAGCGTGGTAAGCTAGCCGGCAACAGACATTCTTAAAAGAAGGAGCCGTTATGGATGCCTCAGCTTATGAAGCGATACGACAATTAAAAGCACGCTACTTTCGCTATATGGATACCCGTCGCTGGCAAGATTTGCGCGGCTTGCTTAGCGACGATTTTGTTGGGGATTATGGTCCCTCAGATGAAGAGCAATTTGCCGGGCCGGATGAATTTATCGCCAAACTGCAAATCAATTTCAAGGATGCGACCACGGTGCATCACGGCCATATGCCGGAGATTGAATTAGACGGCAATGATAGAGCCACGGCGATGTGGGCAATGGAAGAGATTGTGCAAACACCGGAGTACGATCTTCACGCCTATGGTCACTATGCGGACGGGTATCGCCGGGTCGACGGTGTATGGCTGATAAGCAACACACAGGTGACCCAGCTAAAACTTGACATCACGCCTAGATGAATGCCACTTACTTAATCTGTGTAGGGCCGAATTCATTCGGCCAGGGGTCGAGCCAACTCCAGTACTGGTCGAATGACAAATCGGCAGGACAGCCGATTTGCACAGCAAAGCTGCCCGCAGGGTGAGGTACAAGGACGTACCGAATGCATTCGACCCTTGGTTGCGCGAAGACCGTGGTGTTGCGCTTAAGTAAGTGCCATTCAACTCTTGGATAGCTTGCTATCCATAGCAAATCAATCCTGAGCAATTCAATCTAGAGCATTTCAATCGCGACCGCCAGCGCCTCGCCGCCGCCGATACACAGTGCGGCAATGCCGCGCTTCTTGCCGTAGTGTTTCAAGGCATACATCAAGGAGACGATAATGCGCGAGCCGGTGGAGCCGATGGGGTGGCCCTGAGCGCAGGCGCCACCGTGAATATTGACTTTGTCGTGATCGAGACCATGCTCCTGTATGGCTAACATGGTGACCATGGCGAAGGCTTCGTTGATCTCGAACAGGTCGACGTCCTGCAACTGCCAGTCGGCTCTGGCCAGTACCTTGCTGATGGCATCCACCGGGGCGGTCGTGAACAGTTCCGGAGCCTGGGAGTGTCGGGCATGGGCGACAATGCGCGCCATGGGCTGCAGACCGCGGCTGCTGGCCTCCGAGCTTTTCATCAGCAGCAGTGCCGAGCCGCCGTCAGAGATAGAACTGGAATTGGCGGCGGTAATGGTGCCGTCTTTGGCAAAGGCGGCACGGAGCAGGGGAATTTTTTCCAGCTTGGCTTTATGGGGCTGCTCGTCGTCGCTAACCACGGTTTCGCTGCGCCGGGTGGTCACGGTAACCGGCACGATTTCCGCCTTTAACAAACCCTGGTCTATAGCGTTTTTGGCGCGGTTGAGGGACTCAATGGCAAAAGCGTCCATTTGCTCCCGGCTCAAGTTCTTGTCGTCAGCGGTTTGCTGAGCAAAAGTGCCCATAGCGCGGCCGGTATAGGCGTCTTCGAGCCCATCCAGAAACATATGATCATAGATTTGCTGGTGACCGCTGCCGATGCCGGCGCGGGCCCTGGGCAGAACATGGGGCGCATTGGACATGCTTTCCATGCCGCCGGCGATCACAATGTTATTGGTGCCCGCAGCGATTTGGTCATGGCCGTAGATCACCGCCTGCATGCCCGAGCCGCAGAGCTTATTGAGGGTGACGCAGCCGGTACTGCTGGGCAGGCCGGCGCCGAGTGCAGCCTGGCGCGCCGGGCCCTGCTTGAGGCCCGCGGGCAATACACAGCCCATTACCACCTCGTCCACTTCATCAGCGGCGACGCCACTGCGTTGCAGCGTCTCGGCAATGGCCGCCGTGCCCAATTCGACCGCGGTCAGCGGACTGAGACTGCCCATCAGGCCGCCCATAGGCGTGCGGGCGCCATCGACAATGACAATGCTATTTTCTGACATAGTGAAGTCCTGTTTGGGGGCTGTTGTTGTAGAGCCTGATAGTAGAGCCTGATAGTAGAGTCTGATAGTAGGGCCGGATATTTGGCCATAGACGCCAGCCATGTGCAAGATGTGTGGCAACTCTTCGACGAATCCTGCGCGTCTCAGGCCGGCCGGAACAATTTGCCGCGCACGGATTTGCGATAATGGCCTCGTCGTGGTGGCGGTTGGTCTCGCCGTCAAAAAAGCTGACATCGCGGTAGCAGCGACGGATCTCGGGGGAAAAATGGGCATCCACCTGACGGCCGATATCGGGACTGTAAAACCGCTCAATAAAGAGGATAATACTTACGGTGAGCATGTTTGCCTGGAGGCACGGCCATAATGATAAAGTCTGTGGCTATATCACCAAACCCTTTTGCGGGCTGAGTTTTTAGAATGCTCGTTTTTAGAATGCTCATAGGAAAAGGACTTCTTAATTAACAGCAGCAATCCTTCACTAATCCTTCACCGAATCAGCTTCAAGGTAAGTTCATGGTACGTATACCTGTAATATGCGGTTTTGGCGGCATCAACGCGGCGGGACGCAGTTCCGGACACCATAGTTATCGACGTACGGTGATTGACGCCCTGGACCAGAACACGGCACAGCAAACCTGGCGCAGCCTGGCGACATTGATGAACCGGCAAGGTGAACTCGACGCTGATGAGCGTCGCTACATCAGCAACCACACGCTGATACGTAGACTCGAAGACCGGCATTTCGAGCCCACCGATGTCGCCTGGAACCGCCGCCTGGCGATTACTCCGGCCCCTGGTGGCACCAGCTTTTGCATGGCCCGGCGCAATGTGCCGCGGGTGTTGCCCCAGGGCTGGGTGATACACGAGATCGATCACCAAACCGTGCGGGTCGATATCACCGAGCGCTGCGAAGTTTTTATCAATGATCATCACAAGCTCGAGGTCAGCGGGGGGGGGCAGCTACCCACCGGCTTCGATCCACAAACTTTGTACCCGGCTCGCAGCCACCCGCGCGGGCTACAGTTGGCGGTGTATGCCGCCAGTGACACCATCGGCAATCTCGGCCTGGATTGGGACGAGGTGGCCGCCGGGCTACCGGCGGATCAAATCAGCGTCTATGCCGGCAGCGCCATGGGTCAGCTCGATGACAATAGTAACGGGGGCCTGATTGCCTCCCGCTACCTCGGTAAGCGGGTCACCTCCAAACACTGCGCCCTGGGCCTGGCGGAAATGTCGGCGGACTTCGTCAATGCCTATATCCTGGGCAATATGGGCGCCACCGGCCTCAATATGGGGGCATGCGCCACCTATCTTTATAATTTGCGTCAGGGAATTGGCGATATACGATCCGGTCGCTCGCGCATCGTCATGGTCGGTGCGGCGGAAGCACCCATTGTACCGGAAATCATTGACGGCTACGCCACAATGAGAGCACTCGCCACAGACAAATGCCTGTTGGAACTGGATCAGCATTTGGGGTTGCAGCAGCCAGATTGGCGGCGAGCCTGTCGGCCCTTTGCCGAAAACTGCGGCTTTACCGTTGCCGAAGGAGCGCAGTTCACCCTGTTGATGGACGACGAGCTGGCGCTGGAGTTGGGGGCGGAAATTTACGGTACCGTGGCGGATGTGTACATCAATGCCGACGGCTACAAAAAATCCATATCGGCCCCCGGGGTCGGCAATTACCTGACCTTTGCCAAGGCTGTTGCCGTCGCCCGCAGCGTGGTGGGTAATGAGTCAATCCGTGAGCGCAGTTTTATTCATGCCCACGGTACCAGCACCCCGGCTAATCGTCGCACCGAATCCCTTATATTTAACGAAACCGCCAAGGCATTTGGTATCGAAAACTGGCCGATAGCGGCGATTAAATGCTATCTGGGTCATACCATGGCGCCAGCTGGGGGTGATCAAATGGCCAGCACCCTGGGCACATGGCATCACGGTATCATCCCTGGTATCGCCACCATCGACGAGGTGGCCGACGATGTGGCGGGCAGTAATTTGCGCATATCTGCCGAGCACAAGCAGTATGAGCCAGAACAGCTGGACGTTGCATTTATCAATTCCAAAGGTTTTGGCGGCAACAACGCCACGGCAGCGGTATTAGCGCCCCATATTGCGCTGCGCTTGCTGGAGAAAAAGCACGGCGCCAAGGCGATCACGCAGTGGCGGCATCGGGTGGAGTCGACCCGTGAGCAGATTGTGGCCTATGACGCCGCGGCATCGGCCGGCAAGGCTGAAACCATCTACCGATTTGACCATGAGGTCAGGGATGCGGAGCATATTCATATCACTGCGGACTCCCTGCGGGTCGATGGTTATGCGCAGCCGATTTCACTGGACATCGAAAATCCCTTTGGCATTGAGGTATAGCAAATGCCCGATAATTCCATGCCCGACCGCGGATTCCAGGTTAAAGAGGAAATGAGCACCACACCGGAAAAGCTCAAACAGCACCAAGCTGACCACACGTGAAATCCCTATTGGCGGCAAAACTGTTGTTGGTGCTTCTCTGCGCCGTATTGAGCGTTGCGGTGCTGGCCTGGGTGCCGATTCCCGGTCGACAGCAATCCCGGGCCAGTGTATCGCTGGTGCTTGATCAGGGGCCGCAGCAGGTCTGGCGCCTGGTGAGCGACCTTGAGCAGGCGAGTAACTACCTGCCCGATATCGAGCGGGTCGAGGTTCTCAGCAGCTCCGGCAGCGGGGTGGGCGCCAGCCGACGCCTCTACAAATCGCAGACCGATTGGCTCGATGAGACCGTGACACAGTGGTATGAAGGGCAGGGGCTCACGCTGCGATTGCACCGGGGTGATAACGCCCCGTTTCCCTTTGCCAGTGCCAGCTTTGAATACAATTTACAAGCTCTGTCCGCCGGCGCCACGGCCATGCACTTGAGCCTGGTTTACCAGCCGCGCTATGGTCTGCTCGGCCAGTTGCTCGACAGCCTGTTTTTGGCCGGGCAAGTCGAGCGGCAGGTGATGGCGGTGGCCCTGGGTTTAAAGCAATACAGCGATAGCAGCAGCGGACAGTGAGGTAATGATGGACGCCATAGACGCTCTACTGGGAAGAAACTCCGCCGGCCAGCTCACCGACCCTGCGCCCCGGGGTGAGGATCTGCAAACCCTGTTCAAGGCGGCATTGCGGGCTCCCGATCACGCGCGCTTGAAGCCCTGGCGGTTTCTGGTGATAGAGGGGCAGGGCCGGGCGCAGCTGGGTGAGGTTTTCGCCCAGGTGGCGCTGGCGGATAACCCGGCGCTGGATCGGGAGGCACTGGATAAACTGCGGGCCAAACCCCTGCGAGCGCCGTTGATCATTGTGGTGATTGCGCGCTTGCAGCAGCATCCCAAGGTGCCGGAAATCGAACAAACCCTGTCTGCGGGCGCCGCCGCACATGGCATATTACTGGCAGCCCACGCACTGGGTTACGCCGGAATATGGCGCACCGGCCCGATGGCGTTTCATCCGGGTGTGCATCGAGCTCTCGGCCTGCAAACGGAGGAGAAAATTGTGGGCTTCCTCTATCTGGGCACGCGGCAGGGTGAAGCCAAGCCACTGCCGGATTACCCGATCTGTGATTTTTTCCAGTACTGGGGTTGAATTAGCCCCTCTCTATAGTCTCTCCCCATTGTCTTCCACTATTGTCTTTCACTATTGCCTTTCACTACAGCTTGCCAGGAGTCGCCCCATGATGAAACTGCCCGAATTTGAAACCCTGTTGCTCGAATACCAGCATCATGTCGCCACGGTCTGGCTCAATCGCCCGGACAAGGCCAACGCCATGAATGTGCCGATGTGGGCCGAGTTACAGTCCTGCTTCGAGTGGCTGGACGGCGAGCCCGAGGTGCGGGTGGTGATATTGGCGGGTGTGGGCAAGTACTATTGCGCCGGTATTGATTTGGCGATGTTCGCTGAGCTGATGCCGGAGGCGGGTGTTGATCCCGCCCGCGCCGCCGAAAAACTGCGCCGGATTATCAAGCGCCTGCAAGAGAATTTAACCTCTATCGAGCGCTGCCGGAAACCGGTGCTGGCAGCGGTGCAGGGGCTGTGCCTCGGCGGCGGTGTCGATATTATCGCCTGTTGCGATATGCGCTACGCCAGCGAGGAGGCGGTGTTCGCAATCAAGGAGATCGACGTCGGCATGACCGCCGATGTCGGCTCGCTGCAGCGGCTGCCTCATATCGTGCCCCAGGGTATTGTGCGCGAGATGGCCTATACCGGTCGCAACGTCAATGCGGCGGAAGCCTGTGAGATTGGCCTGGTCAATCGCGTCTACCCGACCCGGGAGGCCTTGATGGCGGGGGTGCTGGAAGTCGCCACCGCCATCGCCGCCAGATCGCCGATCTCGATCCGCGGCATCAAAGATACCCTGCTCTACGCGCGCGACCACTCCGTCGACGACGGCCTCAATTATGTTGCCACCTGGAATGCCGGCATGCTCAGCCAGCAGGATGTGATGGCGGCGGTTTCTGCCGGTAAGGATGTGCCGGAGTTTGATGATTAGGCCGTGGCTGCGATGTTGCAGTTAATCCCCTCTCCCTGGGGAGAGGGTTAGGGTGAGGGGATCAAGAACCAGCTTGTCTCGAGCTCGAGAACTTCGCGTTCAAGCCAC
>CBDUUA010000090.1:0-7497 GCA_965370135.1 uncultured Cellvibrionales bacterium | reverse complement strand
TGATCCGTTAAAGTCCACACAAGAATCCTACTCAAGGCGCCGAACATTGTATACTGAAGCGACGCAGAATTGACCCTATCACCCACTGCCATGATCAAACACGCATTCCTGTTAGTCTTTCTTCTCAGCACTGGCGCCATGGCGGAGATCTATCAATGGGTCGACCAGGACGGCCAGGTTCACTTCAGCGATAGCGCCAATAAGCCAGAACATGCGAAAAAAGCGTCGATTGGAGCAGTCAACTCTGCGGATGCACCCCCGCCCCTCACCACCGACAACACCGCCGCCAAAGCGCCACCGAACCCGGTAATGACGGCCTCGACATGGGCGGCAGAGCACTGCAGCATACGCGTTAGAATCCTTTACACCGAGCGGCCGTTCATCCCCTGTGTGCCCACCGATGAGGTTCGGGTTTACCTTTGTGATTCCGAGGTGCCACGGCGATTCAGCAACTATTTTGGCCGTCGCTACCGCTACCAGGATCGGGAGTCGGAGTGCGGGCCCGAAGTGTATGAGGGGGAGATTCTGTACCTGAAGAAATAGCACCACCCTGGCAATTCTCGTCAGTAGTGAGGCGGCGGGGCATCTGTAGGTTTGTCGGCATCCGCCATCGCCACCAGATCCGCAAGCCGCTGCAACACGCGAGCATAACCGAGCTCTAACTGATCGATCTGTTTTTGCTGGCGGTAGATAACGTCATTGAGGTCACTGACAGCCACCTCCTGATGAGCCAGTTTAGCTTCGACTTCCTCTATGCGGCGATCACTGCTCAAGATCTACCGCCTTGGTGAAGCTGCACACAACACCCCTATTAACTAACGACCTCATGTTATCACCCTCCCAATTTACTCTTTACGACGCTTTTTCCTGACCCGGGCGATACTTCATCATGCCACTCCATCACCCCACTCACCCCACCCCAAGCCCCCGCAAGACAGCTAATGTATCACAACTGGTTCTGATCATAATAATTTGATTATATTCATAATAATTAAATTCATGCCTCGTGGCTTTCAAAGTCCCACATAAACCCATATACTGTTTATATATACAGTATATGGGTATAACAGAATGCAGTATGCCGAACTGCACTGCCTGAGCAACTTCACTTTTCTACGGGGCGCATCCCACCCCCGGGAGCTGGTCGTACAGGCGGCAGAGTTGGGCTATCGAGCCATTGCCATCACCGATGAGTGCTCCCTCGCGGGGGTCGTCAAAGCGCATGTCGCGGCCAGGCAATGCGCCATCCAATTGCTGATTGGCAGCGAGTTCACCCTGGACAAGGGCATAAAAATCGTCTTGCTGGCCGCCGACCGCAACGGCTATGGCGAGATTTCCCACCTGATCACCCGCGCCCGGCGGCGGGTCGAAAAGGGCAACTATCGGGTAATGCCTCGAGATCTTGAACGCGGCATGAAAAATGTCCTCGCCATCTGGCTAGCCGATGACAGCAGCGAACACAGCCTGGAGCAAGGGCTGTGGTTGCGCACCTGCTTCAGCGGCCGCCTGTGGATCGGCTTGCAACGATTTTTGCGGGCCGGAGAGGAAGACTACTGTCAGCAGCTCTATCATTTAGCCCGCGCCATGGGGACACCGATTGTCGCCTGCGGCAATGTACATATGCATGTACCCCAGCGCAAACCACTACAGGATGTACTCAGCGCCATCCACCACGGCTGCGCCGTTGACCAGCTGGGCAGTCGCCTGCAAGGCAATGCCGAGTGTTATCTACGCCCATTGGCAACCCTGTCAGATATCTATCCCCCCGCTTTACTGGCAGAGAGCTGCCGCATTGCCGCACGCTGTGAATTCAGTCTCGATGAGCTTCGTTACGAATACCCCAGGGAGTTGGTGCCGACCGGGCTGACAGCCACCGCCTGGCTACAACAGCTGACCCAGGACGGCGCCGACAAGCGCTGGCCCAAGGGCATAGCTCCCGATATACAAAACCAAATAGATAAGGAGTTAGCCCTCATCGGCAAGATGGCATACGAATATTTCTTTCTCACGGTATTCGATATTGTGCACTTTGCCCGCGATCAGGGCATCCTCTGCCAGGGTCGCGGTTCGGCGGCCAATTCCGTCGTCTGCTATTGCCTGTTTATCACGGAGGTCTCGCCGGAACAAACCCAACTGCTGTTTGAGCGCTTTATTTCCGAGGAGCGCAATGAACCTCCGGATATCGACGTGGACTTTGAGCACGAGCGCCGGGAGGAAGTCATCCAGTATATTTATCGCAAATATACCCGCGAACATGCGGCCCTGGCCGCCACGGTGATTACCTACCGCCCCCGTAGCGCCATTCGCGACGTGGGCAAGGCGCTGGGCTTGTCACCGCTGTTTGTCGAGCAGTTGGCCCGCTCCCTGGCCTGGTGGGATCGTCTCGGCGACCTGGAGCAGCGCTTTACCGAAGCCCACATGGAAAATAGCGTCACTGCCGAGTTATTTATGCAGCGCGTGCAAGACATTCTGGGTTTTCCTCGCCACCTGTCACAGCATGTAGGGGGTTTTGTCATCACCCGCAGCCCCATCAGCACCCTGGTACCGGTAGAAAATGCCGCCATGGCCGAGCGCACGGTCATTCAATGGGACAAGGAGGATATCGAGGCCCTGGGTCTGCTCAAGGTGGACGTCCTGGCCCTGGGAATGCTCAGCGCCATTCGCAAGAGCTTTGCCTTGATCGAGCAATATCACGATACGCCCATCAGCATGGCAGCCATCCCCCAGGAAGACCCGAAGACCTACAATATGCTGTGCCAGGCCGATAGCGTCGGCGTTTTCCAGGTCGAGTCACGGGCGCAAATGGCCATGTTGCCGCGGCTAAGGCCCCGCACCTTCTATGATCTGGTCATCGAAGTGGCCATTGTACGACCGGGGCCAATCCAGGGCGATATGGTTCACCCCTACCTCAAGCGCCGCCAGGGAATCGAGGCCGTCAGCTATCCCAATGACGCCATACAGTCAGTACTGGAGCGCACCTTGGGGGTGCCGATTTTCCAGGAGCAGGTGATCAAGCTGGCCATGGTGGCGGCGGGCTTTAGCGGCGGCGAGGCGGGTCGGCTACGGCGCGCCATGGCCAGCTGGGGCCACAATGGCAAGCTGATAATGTTCCGGGACAAACTCATCAACGGTATGCGCCAACGAGGCCATAGCGTCGAATTTTCCGAACGGCTATTCCGCCAGATGCAGGGCTTTGGCGAATACGGCTTTCCCGAGTCCCATGCCGCGAGCTTTGCCCTGCTGGTCTATGTCTCCGCCTGGCTCAAATGTCACTACCCCGCGGCCTTTTACTGCGGCCTGCTCAATAGCCAACCGATGGGGTTCTATAGTCCCTCGCAACTGGTACAGGATGCCAGGCGGCATCATATCGAAGTGCGAGCAATCAATATCGATGACAGCTTCTGGGATCACAGCCTGGAAACCGTACAGAAACCCGAGCGTCTGGGTGAATCGCAGCCGGCCCTGCGCCTGGGCCTGCGGCTGGCCAAAAACCTGAGTCGACAAGGCGCTCAACGCCTGGTTGAAGCCCGCCGGCAGGCGGCTTTTAACAATATGCAAGACCTGGCCCGGCGCGCAGCACTGAACCGCAGCGATATGGAAGCCCTGGTCAGCGCCAACGCCCTGCCCCGCCTGAGCCCTCATCGCCACCAAAGCCATTGGCAACACCAGGGCATGCAGGACTATCGGCCGCTGTTCAGCGCCGACGAAAACCGACCGGAAAACACCCTGGACGACGGTGTCACACTAACGACCCCGGGCGCCATAGCAGATATGTTAGCGGACTACGACAGCACCGGGCTAAGCCTCAAACTGCACCCGTTGGCTCTATTGCGGCAGCAAAACCCGTTTAAACAGTGTAAGCGGGCGCAGGATTTGCCCGACCTGAACCATGGTCGCTTTGTGCGCATAGCCGGCCTGGTCACTGGCCGCCAGCGGCCGGGTTCTGCTGCCGGCGTGGTGTTTATCACGCTGGAAGACGAAACCGGCAACATTAATATTGTGGTGTGGAAGGACGTTCAGCAGCGCTTTCGCCAGGCACTGCTGGCGGCAAAACTGCTACTTATCAAGGGTGTTATGGAGTGCAAGGACGGCGTCATACACGTCATCGCCGGTGAACTGCAGGATTACACCCATGTACTCAAGGGCCTGAAGCAGCAATCCCGGGATTTTCGTTAAAGGCCGTCGTATTCCTGTAAGTCAAAACGAATCACCAACTCGGGGTCTACACCTGCCGCCACTGCCAGACTGATGACACCGCTACCCTGCAGTACCAGCTCATCGTGCTTCAGGCGCATTTCACGCTGCCCTTCGAGAGTGACATAGGTGCCATTGGTACTGCAATCCAGCAACACGTAGTTGCCGTCGCGGTAGTCGATGCTGAAATGCCTGCGGGACACAATCGGCTTGGCAAATGCCCAGTCATTCAGGCTGGCATCTCGCCCAACACAAAATATGCCGCTATTGGATGCGATGTCGATATCGCTATCCACACCATAGAGCACCAGCACAGGGTCATCTGGCAGCAAAACATATGCCGGTTCCATGACCACATCTTGCGCCGGTATACCCCCTGCCGGGGCAATATCAGGATCGTCGATGTCAGCGATTTTCTCCTGCAGAACCGGCGGCGGCGGCGGCGGTGCCGGCTCTGCCGGGATGCCGACCGATTTCTGGCCAGGCTCTTTCCAGGGCAGCATATACAGCGCTTGATCGTCCGAATTTTCGACCGGCATGGCACCGTCGGTCACAGACGCCTGGGCATCACCGAATACGGCATCACTCAGGACAATTTCATTCTCCCCGGCCAGGGTCAACAGCGCCTCGGCGGTATCGACTACCTCACCGAAAATACGTGACCCCTGCACCAGGCAGAGTCCGCTGTGAAGGCCAATACGGGCGGCATGATCGGTGTCACCCTGTAACTTGCGCTGCATGGCAATTGCCGCCATACAGGCATCGTCAGTATCTGGAAAACAGGCCATAATACGCATGGCATCGACGGATATCACGCGGCCCCGAAAGCTCTGGCTGATGCCGCGAAGTATGTTGATGGCCTTGCCGGAAAAATCGGCCTGGCCCTGATATTGCCCCTCATATTGACCCTCAGACTGACCAAGAGAAATATCGGCAAACAATACCGCTAATTTAAAGGTTTTCGCGTTCATGCGCGTTCATGCCAAACCGTTTTCGGCCCTCAAGGACATACCGCAGGACTTGCCACACATCCCCTGTGGACGGCTATAATAGCGCACTCACCTGCTAATATCGCGCCATGAACCAGCATTTGGCAAAACTGACCCGCGCCCTGCCCCTGATACTGGCCGGCCTGGCCCTGCTCATCAACTGGCAACGCCAGCCCGAGACCCTCGACTGGCGCATACAAGCCCCCACGGAAGAGCCTGCAGCTTCTGCCCGGAGCCAGAACAAGAACAAGAACAAGAACAAGAACCAGAACCAGAACCAGAGCATCGAATTCCATAGTGACTTCGTCTCCAGCGCTACCGATCTGTTTGTACATGCCGCGTCGGTCACGGCGCTAAAAGACGGCCGACTGCTCAGCGCCTGGTTCGGCGGCAGTCGTGAAGGCGCCAGGGATGTCAAAATATACGCGGCTTTTTACCACCCAAAACTACGGCGATGGGGTGAAAACTTCGTCCTCGCAAGCCTTGATGGCACCCGGCAAGCCCTGGGCCGCAGTATTCGCAAACTGGGAAATCCCGTTGTCAGCCAGGCTGCCGATGGCAAGCTCTGGCTGTTTTATGTGTCGGTATCCCTGGGCGGCTGGGCAGGTAGCGCCATCAACGCCAGCCACTCCGTGGATGGCGGTGACACCTGGTCCGCCCCCGAGCGACTGATTACCAGCCCCTTCACCAATATCAGCACCCTGGTAAAAGCTGCGCCGGTTTATTACCAGGACGGCAGCCTCGGTCTGCCCGTTTACCACGAGTTCCTCGGTAAGTTTGCGGAGTTGCTGCGCCTGGACCAGAGCGGGCGCGTGCGAGACAAGATTCGAATCAGCCATGGCAAACACTCACTGCAACCGGTGATGGTTGCCGCCAATAGTGACGATGCCACGATCCTGATGCGCTATGCAGGGGCCGCACCCAGGCGCTTGCTTGCCAGCCATAGCAGCGATGGCGGCCAGAGCTGGACACCCCCCCACAAAACATCTCTAGCCAACCCCAACTCGGCACTATCAGCGTTGCGCCTGGGCGACGGCAGCATTCTGGGTGTCATGAATGATCTCGAAGATGGCCGTCATCGACTGAGCCTGATGTTATCCCGGGATGAGGGCAACAACTGGCGCTTACTCAAGCGACTGGAAGGGCATGAAGAATACCAGGGTAAATTGCTGGCGAGGGAGAACTACGAACCCCTAATAGCACAGGATTTCATCAGCAGCACAGGCCCTCAGCGCGCAGGGCTCTGGCAGAGTTATCGCAGCAAACTGAACCGCCGGGTCTGTAAACACGATTTTTGCCGCTTTATCTACGACTATCCCTTTATCATTCAAAGTGAGAGCGGTCAGTTCCACATTGTATACACCTGGAATAAGAGCTTTATCAAACACCTGAGTTTTAATCAGGCCTGGCTGGATACGCTATGATGATCCTCAATAGCGCCTATGCCACCCTGTACTGCGCACTGATACTGTTCCTGCTATGCCCTGTCGGTAAATTGGCGCCGATCACCAGGGGCGCCCTGCTGCTCGGACTATGGCTAATAGCGGCTATCCCTCTGCACCAAATAAGCCTGACCATGGCAATACGAGGTGTGACCGGGGATCTGTCGATAGTGACCGTGTACTGGCTGAGCTGTGCCGCGGCGGCTCGAATTGCCGCCGGCGTTCCTGCAATCGCCCCGGCACAAGCCCGAACCGCGATGGTCACACTCAGCATTGCGGCGTTGATTCTCTACCCCGCCACCCTGGGCTTGACCCAATGGGATCCCTATCGACTCGGTTATGGCATGTCACTGCCATTGATCTGCGCCGCCGCAATAGTGCTGTTGCAGGTATTGCGCCAGGGCTTTACCGCCAGCGCACTGAGCCTGGCACTGTTAGCCTATGCGGGTCGCCTTCTTGAATCTGAAAACCTGTGGGACTACCTGCTCGATCCCTGGCTTGCGAGCTATGCCCTCGTCTCGCTGATTTCCATACAAATCGGCAATCACCGCAGAAAAACCCCAGGAACCTAAATCAGAGTGGCATGCCGGCTGCGCCAAACATCACCGGGAAGTGGTAGCAGGAGGCAGTAGCCGCGCAGCCAATGCAATCACACTGAACATCAAGATATTGGCAATAATTCCGGTGTAATAGAGATCAAAGGGTATCTGCAGCTGCTGCGGTAGTACCTGGTAACTTGCCAGCACACTCCAGGCGGTAAACATCATGGTGACCGCCACACCAATCCAGACCGCGCGACTATCACCACCGCGGGCCATGAACCCGTACAGATACAAACCCAGCAAACCACCACCAAAGAGAGAGACCAGTAT
>CBDUUA010000089.1:0-7507 GCA_965370135.1 uncultured Cellvibrionales bacterium | reverse complement strand
TCGCTCACGGGTAATGGCCTACACCCTTGCCAAGAGCGATAACGAAGACCTGGCAAGTTGGGATTTTTCGAGAAACCATGCAGCGTATAACCATTCACCCAATGGATGCAGACACAATGACGGAATTTGCTTGCCGATTCAAAGCCTTGACTCGATACAAAGCATCCAACTGCGGAATCCAGGTTAAGTTAATACATTGGTATTAATTTGGCAATGGTTTTAAGCATCAAATCCTGGGCCAGATCCCTGATTTCCAGAGGCCATGTTTTGCAGGTAAGCTAGTACAGCGATGCGCGAACTTATGCATCGCTGTACTGAATATAAAAAGCAGTGTCAGGTACTGGTAACGATGGAGTAAGTGACAGTGATACTTGCAGTTTCATCAATTTTGCAATGGAGCACAAGAGTGCTTTTGCTAGCCCTGCCGGTGTTGCTACTGGCCTGTGAGTCACGCCATGGCGATCAGGCATTGGGGATCCTGGAGTGGGACCGGATTGAACTAGTGGCGACGGCGGCGGAGCCCGTGGTCAGTATCGATGTGCTGGAGGGCCAGCGCCTGAGCAAGGGCGACCGGCTGTTGCAACTTGATCCGGCCAAGGCGCTGGCAGAGTTAAAGCGCCTGGTGGCGGTTCGACAGCAGAGTGAAGCGCGACTGGCGGAATTGATACGAGGCCCGCGCGAGGAAGAAATTGCCGAGGCCCGGGCTCGTCTCGAGGGCTCCAAGAGTCGATTGTGGGAGGCCGAAGTCAGCCTTGAGCGGACTCGCGTACTGGCGCAACAGAAGCTGACCAGTAAATCCGGGCTTGATGTCGCCACCACAAGCTATAAATCGGCGAGAGCCGGGTTGAACGCCGACCGCGAGGTGCTGCGGAAACTGGTTACCGGCACCACCAGGGAGCAGTTGGAGCAGGCGGAATCCGTGCTCGACCAGTCCCGGGCGGCAGTGGATCGGCAACAGTTGATAGTGGCGGACCTGAGCGTGCACGCCAGCCGGGACGGGGTGCTGGATAGCCTGCCTTATAAAGTTGGAGAACGCCCTCCCATCGGCGCGGTGCTGGCAGTCATTCTGGCAGGCCCGGCACCCTATGCCAGGGTGTATATCAGTGAGCCCCACCGCCTGGCCGTCAACGTGGGCGACAAGCTGGTAATTCATATTGACGGACTTTCCTCGCCGCTAACAGGAACCGTCAGGAGAGTCAGTTCGGATCCGGTTTTTACCCCTTACTTCGCCCTGTCGGAGCGGGATCGGGGGCGCCTTGCTTATGTGGCAGAGGTCATCCTGCCCGACGGGGAGGGTGCCGATCTGCCGGCGGGGATACCCGTGCAAGTCGATTTGCCCGGAGCGGAATAAGGTGTCCGATATCGCCATCCGTTGCCGCCAGCTCACGCGTAGCTTTGGCAAGTTGGTGGCGGTCGATGAGCTTGAACTGAGCATACCCCGAGCCAGTATTTACGGTTTCCTCGGGCCCAATGGCAGCGGCAAGACCACGGCGATCCGCATGTTCTGTGGTTTGATCGCGCCCAGTGCCGGTGAGGTGGAGGTGCTCGGTTACCAGATGCCCGGGGACGCCGAAAAGCTGCGCCGTCACATTGGCTATATGCCGCAGCGCAATGCACTTTATCCCGACCTGACGGTACAGGAAAACCTGGACTTTATGGCGCGTATTTTCGGCATGAGGGCGGCACAAAGGCGGCTGCGGATTCAGCAACTGCTTCAGCGATACGGCTTGGAGCGCTATGGTAAATCCCTGGTAGCCGACCTCAGTGGCGGCGAGCGGCAGAAGGTGGCATTGACCGCTGCAATCCTGCATCGACCGGAATTGCTGTTTCTCGATGAGCCGACCAGTGAAGTCGATCCACAGAGTCGTCGCGATTTTTGGGACAGCTTGTTTGACCTGGTGGAGGAGGGAGCGACCATTCTCGTCACCAGTCACTTCATGGATGAGGCCGAGCGCTGCCACCGTCTGGCGATACTGAACCGGGGCCGCAAAATGCTTGAGGGCCCGCCGCAACAGTTGATGTTGGAACTGGGCGCCAGTGTTGTCCTGGTTGAGACGGCTGATCCACGGCAGGCCAATAAGGTGCTACTGGCAGTTTCTTTTGTCCATAGTGTTGCACAAATCGGCGCCAGCCTGCGGGTGCTGGTCGACAAGGAACAAGCGAACCCGCCACTCGCTGTGCATGACTACCTGGATAGCGAGGGTATCGAGGCGACATGCTCCGGCGAAGCCGCCAACCTGGAAGATGTGTTCGTGGTGGCGACGCAATTGGGTGGCCGGCTTTGAGCGGCTGGAGCCGGATAGGCGCCATTGCGTCCAAAGAGGTTCGGCAATTGTCCCGGGATCGCATCACCTTTGGCATGGTGGTGATGATTCCGCTGATACAACTGCTGCTGTTCGGCTACGCCATCAATACCGATGTTCGCCATATTAGCGCCGCCTGGGTCGATCACAGCGACTCTTCTCTATCCCGTCGCATCGTGGCTGATGTGCAAGCCAGCCAGGTACTTCTTTTCCGGCGACAGGTTGCTACGGTGCAAGAGCTGGAGGCACTTATTCGCCGAGGTGAGGTTAGTGTCGGCCTGTATATCCCCGCCGACGCAGAGCGACGCATGCAGCAATCCGGCCGTGGTATTGCCCAGTTACTGGTGGACGGCAGTGATCCGGTGATGGTGGGTGCGGTAGCGGCCTTGCGCGCCATGCCTGTTCATTTGCGCCAGTACCCGAGGCCACGGGCGGGGCGCGACAATTTTGAGTTGCGTCTCTACTACAACCCGGAAAAGCGTTCGGCAGTCAATATTGTGCCCGGTCTGGTCGGGGTAATACTGACTATGACCATGGTTTTGTTCACCGCTATCGCCATCGTTCGCGAGCGGGAGCGCGGTAATCTGGAGCTGCTGATCACTACCCCGGTGAAAACCATCGAATTGATGGTGGGCAAGATTATCCCCTATATTTTTATTGGCCTGGTGCAAGCCAGCCTGATCCTGGCGCTGGGATATTGGGTATTTCGCGTGCCGGTGAACGGCAGTTTGTTTCAATTCTATTTGGCGGTGCTATTGTTTATCGCCGCCAACCTGAGCCTGGGTCTGGTTATTTCTACCCTGGCTCGCAGCCAGCTACAGGCCATGCAGATGTTTATTTTTGTGCTGCTACCCTCGATTTTGTTATCGGGTTTTATGTTTCCCTTCGACGGTATGCCCCGATTGGCCCAGGGCATTGCACAAATACTACCGCTCACACACTTCGTGGAATTGGCGCGAGGAATTATTTTGCGAGGGGCCACATTGTGGGAAATGCCGGTGCCGCTTGGGGCCTTGGCGGTGTTCTTCCTGGTTACGCTTGGCCTGGCGGTACTGCGCTTCCGCAAGCGGTTGGACTGAATAGCGCTTGGCCGAGATCTCTGTCCTTGAGTTTCCGCAGTAACAGCATTCACACCCCCTGCTAAAGGCTCCGTATTGCATGATTGGCCTGAGGCGTGTAACGTATTTCATACAATCAACCTCCACCCGACCTCCACCCTTAGAATATAAGGAACTCACATGAAACTCAGTATGGAATTTGACCTCACACCGCAGGAAGCTCGTAAACTCATGGGTTTGCCCGACGTGGAGGCAATGCAAAAAAAACTCCTCGACGAAACCTATAAAAAACTGTCGCAAGGTCTCGGTGACATGAAGGCGGAGAAACTCTTCCGGGAATTTGTACCCCTGGGTGCGCAGGGCCTGGAACAAGCTCAGAAATTAATGTCCGGACTCGTGTCCCTGGCAACCCGTAGTGGCGGCGACGATGATAAGGACGAGGACGAGGACAAGGAAACTTGATTGCCAAGGCCAATTTCATGGTCATTAGGAGGCAGGGATTCAGCTGGTGGGCGTAGCCGCTACAGGTGGCTATGCTTTATCCGACAGGGACGCCAGGGGCTGAATACCAGCGCTTGCTACCTGGTGGTATCCAACACCTTGCGCCGCGAGTGTTCCATCAATGCCCACAGGACATTGCTGGAGCTAACCTGGCCAACCAGTTTGCCAGACTCAATCACCGGTCGGCGCCGCTGCCGCGTTTCAACCATAGACTGGGCGACCTCGACAATGCCTTCGCCTGGCGTACAGCTAATCAGGTCGGTAGTCATGGCATCCTGAACCAGCACCAGTTCCGGGTCGCCGTCGTTGTAGATAGCAGAGAGAATGGCCTTCAGGCAGTCCAGCTCAGACAAGATACCCACGGCAGCACCCTGCTTGTCGGTAACCGTTAGCCCGGTGAGTTTGTTGTCCACAATGGTTTCGATCGCCTGAACCAGATGGGCTTCTGGATTGATGGTCAGGGGACCGCGACGCATACAATCTTTGACCTTAGTGGGCTGTCGCATAGCAAAACTTCCTTCCTGTCTCTATTAATATTAAAAATTTATCACGCGCTGGATAATAACAATTATATTACCGCTTCCGCCAGCCGTCCGAACAACTCATATTCGGTGGAGTGAGCCGCCAGCAGTTGCTGTCTGGCCTGCTGCCACTGGTCTGGGTTGTGACTTTGTTTGAGCAAGGGGCGCACAATATCGGCCAAACCATCCCATTGCTGCGCACTCTTTTGAGCCAGTTCGAGGCAGGCGCCGCTCACCAGCTCAGGCCGTTGTCGCCGCGACCATTGTAAGAAGCCTGCAAACAAGTTGCGGAAAAATGCGCCACCGGTGCCAAATTTTTCTATGGCGTTGACCAGGTAATCTGCGCGCTGGGTCGCATCCGCACGATGTGACCATCGCGGTAACTCAGCAGCCAATTGCTCGAGCCCGGCGAGACCGCCAACAAGGAATCTCGGTTCCTGGGCAAGACTGGGCCGCAGCAGCGCGGCTTGGGAGTCGTCAATACCCTGCATGCGCTTCACCGTTTTGCACAGCGCCAGCTCGCAGGCTTCGGCCAGACTGTGCTCCAGTTTGCTGCCATGGAACTTGCCCCAAAGATTGTAGGTGGAAATGCCGACGGGGGGGTTGCGGCTCAAGCGCAGGGCCTCTATGGAGCAGGTCTGGGTTTCGCATTCGGTGCGATCGGCGATGTAAACCTCTTGCCGCTCGTCGTCGAAGCCCAGCAGCACAAAGCGGTGGGAGGGATAGTGTATCTTGAAATTGCGGTAATCCAGGTAGTAAATATCCCCCGACAGCATGGTGGGGTGCCCGGTGAGGATTTCCTGTCTCACCCGCTGCCAGGCCAGCTCATCGTCTGGCTGCATTATTTCCCGGTAGTCCACGCCCAGCGCCGCCGCCAAGTCTTGCTCCATGCTGATACTGCGGCCAAACAGCATATAGGGTGGGAGGGATTCGGGTAGAGAGGGCGTAGCGGCTGAGGGTAGACTAAAAAATATACAGTCCAGGCCGGAACCCAGCCCGAACACTACAGCTTCGTCCAGCTCGAGCTTGCAGTAGTGGTAGAGGAGGTTGCGCATGGCGCCGCTGGCACAGTGTTCCGAAGTGAGGTTGCGATAGTTGTCGATCAATACTCTCATTTGGACACCCATCGGCCTGTTTCAGGCGAGGAAGTGTAGCAGGAAGGCGCCGGGGGTAGTAATCAATCGAGCCTGACACTGCACCAGTTTTTCAGGAAATCGATTGGCCGCTTTTACTTTGGCAAGAGACAGTCGCCACTGGCTGCCGGAACAGGCGGTTTGTGGCATAAGCAGTCGGTGAGACTTGGTAGTAATCCACTACTTCTTAGTTGATGCAATCCGCATACTAATCATTACTACAGTATGCAAAGGATTGCACCGTGTGTTCGGCAAGGATTGCCACGAACGAGGGCGCGCGCCGGTATGAGCGTCATCGGCCTGAGAATACGCTTCTCTACCAGATTATCGACGAGTATTACCCGCATTTCCTGGCGCTCATGGAGCAGCAGGGCCGTTCTATTCCCCTGTATGTGCAGAGGGAATTCGACGACTACCTCCAGTGCGGTCGCTTGGAACATGGCTTTTTACGTGTGCGCTGCGAGGGCTGTCGTCACGAGCGCCTGGTGGCTTTCAGTTGTACCAAAAGTAGGCGCTTTAGGCGAGCGCCGTGGAATCTGCCCCAGTTGTGGTGCCAGACGGATGGCGAGCGAGCGGTGCGCCGGGCAGGTCAAGATAATTGCCTGCATTGAAGATGCGAGTGTCGCACCACGGCTGTCATTGAGAGAATTCTCGCCCATCTGAAGAATAAAGCACCCTCTGCTGAGAACGCGATGCTACCGGAGAACAGGGCGCCGCCACAGGCCCGGCTTTTAGACTAACCCCAGGAAGACTCACTTCATCTTCGTTGCTGCGCTCTTTGAAGAAGCGGCAGGCTCACTATTGGCCGTAGAACAGGAATCGGGCTGAAATCGAGGAAAAGCCGGGTGTCGCGAAGTGAAAGATCGGCGGAATTGGGTGATTTCGGTGGGTAAGGGGCTGGATCAGCGGCTGTCTGGCAGTTGTCGACTTCGGGAAAGATGTGTTTTATTCTACCTATACTCGAGAATCGCAGCCTGATGCAGCTAGCGATGAATGACCAGAAAAACAGCACGATTATATTTACAGGAGGGACAGGTTTTTAACCATGCCTGAAATTGAACCATGCCAATATTTCACTGCTTTGATAATGCCAGCGGTGTCTGTCATCACCAGGTAACTCAATACTATTCACGCCACATGGCTGAAGTCGATACGTTCTAGTTTCCTGGTATCAACAGTTTGGCGGGCTTTCCAAAGATCGTAGCTCTCTTGCAGCGTCAACCAACTTTCTGCAGAGCCACCTAGCACACTAGAAAGCCTAACCGCCATTTCGGGCGATACATCAGAAACACCGTTCAACAGCCGGTTAAACGTACTGCGAGCAACACCCAAGTGATCCGCAACTTTATTGCCGGTGATTTCGGCAAACGGCTCGATGTAGGTGCGCTGAATCAAGGCCCCCGGATGCGGCGGGTTATGTTGTTGAAAAGTCATCAGTGATAGTCCTCATAGTTCACAACGTAGGCATCGCCATCTTCATATTTAAACACTATTCGCCAGTTTCCAGAGACATCAACAGCCCAATGCCCCTTGAGCCTGCCCTTCAGCGAGTGCAGCCGATAGCCAGGCTTATCCATATCCTCTATTGTTATGGCCGCGTGCAAAAAGGCCAGACGGTCACTAATCTTGGTGGCATGGGCCGCATTAATGCCTGCCGTACTGCCCTTGGTAAAGAACTTTTCCAGCCCTTTGTGTTTGAAGCTTTTTATCATGGTTAACATATTAAACGTACATTCCGTGCTGCGCAATAGGGATTGCATTGAATGTTGATGAAAAAAAGTCTATTTTTTGGCTCAATACAGAAAATACGGTTCTGTCGCAAATGGAGGTCTGGCCTGCACCATAGATACGGGAGAATCGCAGCCTGATACAGATAGTAATAATGACCAGAAAAACGGCACGATTATATTTACAGGAGGGACAGGGGAAAACTGGTTGGACAAGACGCCGGCCGAGCGCCATGCGTCGATGGCCGGTTTTTGCTCCTGCAA
>CBDUUA010000088.1:0-7522 GCA_965370135.1 uncultured Cellvibrionales bacterium | reverse complement strand
GAGTCACCGCAAGCGGCGACTTTGGCGCTCGCCGATGTGCCGCAGCAGCACAGCATGTCGCTACAGCCTGCTGCTGCCACGGTGCGGGAGGAAATGAGTGCCTACCAGCAGTTTACCCGGCCACTGGCCGGGCCCGGGCCGCGGCCTGATGCGCAGCTGCCGCCGATGCCTGCTGATGAGCAGGATATCCCGCCCCTGGGCTATGCCGTGGCCCAGTTCAAGGGTATTTATATCCTGGCGGAAAACGCCAGTGGCTTGATTATTGTCGATATGCATGCGGCTCACGAGCGCATTGTCTACGAGCGCATGAAGCAGGCTCGCAGCGGCGAAGGTATCAAGGCGCAGCCGTTGCTGGTGCCGGAAACTATTGCTGTCAGCAGTCGTGAGGCCGAGTGTGCCGAGCAGTATCAGCAAGTGTTTGCTGTGCTGGGGTTTACTGTCGAGCGCATGGCGGAGGAGTCGCTGGTGGTTCGGCAATTGCCGGCGCTGCTGGCTGGCAGCGATGTGGTCCAGTTAGTGCGTGACGTGCTGTCGGACCTCCTCACTCACGGCAGTAGTGATCGCATCGAGGCGCATTTGGATGATATTCTGGGGACCATGGCCTGCCACGGGGCGGTGCGCGCGAACCGTCGCCTGAGCATCCCGGAGATGAACGCGCTGTTGCGGGATATGGAGCGCACCGAGCGCAGCGGCCAATGTAACCACGGCAGGCCCACCTGGACCCAGCAGTCCCTGGCTGATCTCGACAAGTTATTCTTGCGCGGCCGTTGAACATCGACAGGCTTGCTGATCTGGTCGACCGTGAGCGCCCCCATAGCATCGCCCTGATGGGGCCTACGGCGTCCGGCAAGACCACTCTGGCCCTTGCCCTGTCGGAGTGTCTGCCCTGCGATATTATCAGCGTCGATTCGGTTCAGGTTTACCGCGGCCTGGATATCGGCACAGCTAAACCGGATGCCGAGACATTGCGCCGTGCCCCTCACCATTTGCTGGGTTTTATCGATCCCGCAGAAATCTATAGCGTCGGCCAATTTCGCCGGCAAGCACTGGCAGCCATGGGTGAGAGTATTGCCACCGGGCGTATACCGCTGTTGGTGGGGGGCACCATGCTCTATTTCAAGGCGCTGCTCTATGGCCTCGCTGAATTGCCGGCTGCAGATGCGGGTATCCGTGGGCAGATCGAATTGCAGGCCCGGCAGCAGGGCTGGGAGTCAGTGCATCAGCGTCTGGCGGAGATAGATCCCGATTCGGCGCGGCGAATCAATGTAGCGGACAGCCAGCGCCTGCAGCGGGCGCTGGAAGTGTATCTGGTGAGCGGTAAAACCATGACCGAGTGGCAGCAGGGCCAGGTCTCCGGCAGTGTGCAAAAAACTGCCGGCGCGCCGTTGGCGCCCGATTTGCCGGGTCCGGTACTACAGTTGGCGTTGGCTCCGCAGCAGCGGGCAGAGCTGCACCGGAGGATAGAGCAGCGCTTTCGCCTGATGGTGGCGCAGGGCCTGGTCGAGGAGGTGCGGCAGTTATGGCAGCGCCCTGATTTGCATCGCGGCCTGCCTTGTATGCGGGCGGTGGGATACCGTCAGGTGATCGACTACCTGGAAGGTGAGCTAAATTTCGAGCAGATGATAGCGGCGAGTGTCATCGCCACCCGGCAGCTAGCCAAGCGTCAGCTGACCTGGCTGCGTAGCTGGCGGCAGTTGCAATGGATTGTCACCGACCCGAGTGGCGCCACGGTGTTGCAGCCTGAGGTCGTTGCCGCCATGACGCCGCTGGAGGCGGCGATTTATTATCTGGGAAAATCAGCTGCTTAGCGTATAATCAGCTCACTTTACAAATTATCGCCCGCTTTTTGCCTGCTTTTTGCCTGCATAGGGATTGTAAAGGTGCCAGTCTGACCACATATATACGGCACAGAAATTATTTTCTGTGCATCGCGGCCGGCAGGTAAGTTAGCGACTCAATGACTGAACCATAATGAGTGAACAATAAGGAGAATTATCATGTCAAAAGGGCACTCTCTACAAGACCCTTACTTGAACATCCTTCGCAAGGAGCGTGTTCCGGTATCGATTTACCTGGTGAATGGAATAAAACTTCAGGGACAGATTGAGTCCTTTGATCAATTTGTCGTTTTACTCAAGAATACCGTCAGCCAAATGGTCTACAAGCACGCGATTTCCACCGTTGTGCCCTCAAGACCCGTCAGAGTGCCTATGGCGGTACCGCCTGCAGAGGGTGAGGATGAAGGGTAATTCCCTAGAGGCCAATATTGCTGTTTGAGAGACCCGGGGGTGGCGAGCGAGCTGTGCTGGTGCATATCGAGTTCGCCGACAGCGATAACCGTGAAGATCCCGACGAGTTTAGAGAGCTGGCTGCGTCCGCGGGAGCGGAGGTGGCCGCTTTTATCTCTGGTCACCGCAAAGCGCCGCAGCCAAGGCTTTATATCGGCTCGGGCAAGCTGGAGGAGATCAGGGGTGTACTGGCGACGGCGAAGGCGGAACTGGTCATATTCAACCACACCTTATCGCCTAGTCAGGAGCGCAACCTGGAGCAGGAATTGTGCTGCCGGGTATTGGATCGCACCGGTTTGATCCTCGATATTTTCGCCCAGAGAGCGCGCACCCACGAAGGTAAGTTGCAGGTTGAATTGGCTCAGTTGCAGCATATGTCGACACGACTGGTTCGAGGCTGGACCCATCTGGAGCGGCAAAAAGGTGGTATTGGTCTGCGGGGTCCCGGTGAGACTCAGCTGGAGAGTGATCGGCGCCTGCTTCGCAACCGTATAAATACTATTGATCGCCGCTTGGAGAAAGTGCGCTCGCAGCGCAATCAGGGTCGACGCGCCCGGCGCAGGGCGGAAATTCCCCTGGTGTCGCTGGTGGGGTATACCAATGCGGGCAAGTCGACCTTATTCAACGCGTTGACCGATGCCGACGTTTATGCGGCCGATCAACTCTTTGCAACCCTCGACCCAACCTTTCGGCGGCTGGATATCCCGGCTATGGGTACCATTGTGCTGGCTGATACGGTTGGATTTATTCGCCATTTGCCCCACAAACTGGTGGAGGCATTCAGGGCGACGCTGGAAGAGGCGGCCAACGCTGATTTGCTGCTACATATCATAGATGCGGCAGATGAAGACCGCGGTGAAAATGCAGAGCAAGTGGAAGACGTGCTGGTAGAGATCGCGGCGGACGAGATTCCACGACTGGAAATTTACAACAAGATAGATATGCTGGCCCACCTTGAACCCGGTATTGATCGGGATCAGGATGGGCGCCCGGTGCGGGTCTGGCTATCGGCAAAAACCGGTGCCGGCCTGGAGCTAGTGGGTGAGGCCGTGGCTGAACTTCTGGGTGGCGATATGGTTCACCAGTGGGTCGCGCTTGATCCTGGCCAGGGGCGTTTGCGCGCCCGCTTGTACGCTGCCGGTGCGGTGCTGTCCGAGAGTCACGGTGACGATGGTTGCGCGAGACTGGAAATACAGGTGCCAAAATCTGATCTACTGCGCTTGCTGAACCGTGAGTCGCTGGATCCTGAATGCTTTCTACGGCAGTAGCTCAAGAGATGACGGGTTGGGCGCGGTATCGGCGGTGATGCTGGGCAGGTGGATGACCAGGGAAGAGCTCGTTCTCTGGTGGTGAGTGAACAAAATAGCAGCGGGAAATTGCGGATGCTCTTTTATTTGCAAGCAGAGCAGAGCTTTTGCCCCTCGATGTTAGCCGCAGGCGACCGCGGGGGTTTAATTTCTGATAGAATCCCGGGCTTATCAAATGGGGCCTGGATTTAGCAACGGAGAATGGTATGGCTTGGAACGAGCCGGGTGGTAACAAACCCAAAGATCCCTGGGGTGGTGGCGATCAAGGTCCGCCAGACCTGGATGAAGCACTGAAAAAGTTTCAGGAAAAGCTGGGCGGGATATTTGGCGGTTCAAGCTCCGGCTCCGGCGGTGGCGGTGGCTTGCCCACCAATGTCATCCTGCTGGTGTTGGTCGGCCTGCTCATTTTTTGGGGCGCCATGGGCTTCTATAAGGTTGACGAGCAGGAGCGCGGGGTCATTTTACGTCTGGGTCGCTACAGCGATACCGTTGGCCCTGGTTTGCATTGGAATCCGCGCTTTATCGACTCTGTTACCCGAGTCATGGTGACTACCGAGCGACAATATACTTCCCATGGCCTGATGCTGACTGAAGACGAAAATATCGTCGAATTGCCGCTGACGGTGCAATACAACATTGGTGATGCCAAGGCCTTTGTGCTCAATGTCCGCAATCCGGAGATGAGTCTGCAGCAGGCTACCGACAGCGCATTGCGCCATGTCGTGGGTGGCAGCACCCTGGACATGGCGCTGGGCGAGGGTCGCCAGATGATTGGCGATGAGGTCAAGCTGCGCTTGCAGACCTACCTCGACGACTACGGTACAGGTATCCATATTATTAAGGTCAATATCCAGGAGGGCAAACCCCCCGCCCCGGTAAAAGATGCCTTTGATGATGTGGTCAAGGCCAAGGAAGACGAGGAGCGGCTCAAGAATGAGGCCCAGGCCTATGCCAACGGCGTGGTTCCGGAGGCTCGCGGTAGGGCGCAGCGTATCATCGAGGAAGCGACCGGCTACCGATCTCGTGTCGTGGCCGAGGCAGAGGGTGATGCCCGACGCTTCGAGCAGTTGCTGGCGGAATATCAAAAAGCGCCGGAGGTCACCCGGGAGCGTCTCTATATTGATGCTATGCAAGATGTGCTGTCGAATAGTTCCAAGGTGATGATCGATGTAGAGGGTGGCAATAACATGATGGTCTTGCCTCTCGATCAAGTGATAAAAAAAGGCGCGGGCATCCAGGCGAGTTCAGTTGACGGCTCCGATATTGCGCGTCGTATCACCGATGAAGTCATGGATCGGTTGCGGCGTCAGTCAAGCAGCAGCAGCAGTAGTTTTCGTCGTGGGGAGAGTCGCTAATGTCGGGTAGAATGTTGGTTGCCATATTGGGCGGTGTATTGGCCCTGTTGCTGTTGTCCAGTTCGGTCTATGTAGTCAAGGAAACCGAGCGGGCAGTGGTGTTGCGCTTTGGTAAAATGGCGAATGCTGATGTCGAGCCTGGCTTGCACGTGAAGCTGCCGTTTGCCGATGATGTGCGAAAGTTTGAGGGGCGTATTATGACACTCGATGCTACGCCGGAAAATTTTTATACCGTGCAAAAGAAGCGCCTCAAAGTCGATTCTTTCGCCAAGTGGCGCATTGACAATGTCGAAACCTATTATCGGACCACAGGTGGTAACGAGCAGGTGGCGCACAGTCGTCTGGCGGCTCGGATCAACGACGGTTTGCGCAACAAATTCGGCAAGCGCACCTTGCATGAGGTGGTATCGGGGCAGCGAGACGAGTTGATGCATGAGTTGACCACTGAGCTTAACAGTGCGGTCAACAGCTCCCTGGGCATCGAGGTGGTGGATGTGCGGGTCAAGCGTATTGACCTGCCGGATGAGGTAAGCGATTCGGTATTTAACCGGATGGCGGCGGAGCGCGCGAAGAAAGCCCGTGAATATCGCGCCAAGGGCAGGGAGCATGCGGAAAAAATCCGGGCAGAGGCGGATCGTGAAAAAGTCGTGATCGAAGCGCTGGCCTATCGGGATGGTGAAAAACTCCGGGGTGAGGGTGACGCCGAGGCCGCGGGTATTTACGCCAGTGCCTATAACCAGGATGCGGAATTCTATGCTTTCTTGCGGAGCATGGAAGCTTACCGGGAAAGCTTTTCTCACAAGCAGGACATGATAGTGGTGGAGCCGAACAGCGAGTTTTTCCGCTACCTCAAGACATCCAAGGGCAAATAACCGCCCAAATGGGGTGTCGGTGAGCGCTACTGTCCCATGGAGTGTGATAAAATCTACAAACCGGGCTTGCCCGGTTTTTTTATGGTTCAGACGAGCCGGCCCGCGGCCTGAATACTCCTTGTAACCTTTGCGCTGGTAGCGCCAGCGGCGGGGTGCCGAGGCTTGGTTTGTGTCTGCCTTTCAAACCTACGGGAGCCAGCAGCATGTGGAAAGAGGGGCTTATTGCCTTGTGTCTGGTGTTCGTGATCGAAGGGATGATGCCCTTTGTCAGCCCGGGGCAATGGCGGCAGATGCTGCTGTTACTGATACAGATGGATGACCGAAAAATACGGCTGATGGGCTTGATAAGCATGCTCATTGGCACTGCCTTGTTATATCTGGTGCACTGAGATCGAGGCTTGACACTATGACGATTGCAGATCGCTGGCTACTGCCCGACGGGGTTGATGAGCTTCTACCCGAGGCGGCAGGGCGGGTCGAACAATTGCGGCGCCAGCTGCTCGACATGTTCCGGGTCTGGGGTTATGAGCTGGTGATGCCCTCTTTGATAGAGTACACCGAGTCATTGTTAATCGGTCTGGGACGGGATGTCGAGCTGCACAGCTTCAAGGTCACCGACCAGATCAGCGGTCGCATGATGGCTATCAGGCCGGATATTACCCCCCAGGCCGCCAGAATCGATGCGCACAGCTTGCGGCGGGAGGGCCCGGTGAGGCTTTGCTATGCCGATAGCGTGTTGCATACCCGGCCCAAATCACTATTGGCGTCTCGATCAGCTATTCAGGTGGGAGCGGAACTCTACGGTGAGGTGGGCGCCGCCGCTGATATCGAAATTATCTGCCTGATGATCGATACCCTTAAGGTCGCGGGTCTGGAATCCATTTGCCTCGACCTTGGCCATGTGGGCATTTTTCGATACCTGGTTAGTGCTGCCGGCATAAGTGAGGCGGCGGAGGCGGATTTATTTGATGCGCTACAGCGCAAATCGGCCGGAGATATTCGTGCGCTGGCAAATACTTCGGTGCAGGATGCCGGGATTGTCGAGCTGTTGGTGGAGTTGGCTGGTTTGCACGGCGACGGCGCCATCCTGGAAAAAGCGCGCAGCCTGCTGGCGCCGGCTCCGACCGAGGTGTCCGAGGCGCTGGATCATTTGCAATATGTGGCGAGTGAAGTGCAGCGCCGCCACGCTGATGTTGAGTGCTATTTCGATTTGGCAGAGTTGCGAGGCTATCATTATCATACCGGCCTGGTATTTGCCGCCTATACCGCCGGCCATGGCCAGGCGATTGCCAATGGCGGTCGCTACGATGATATCGGCAAGGTATTTGGCAGAGCCCGGCCGGCAACGGGTTTCAGCACCGAGCTCAAGGCACTGGCGAAGTTGAGCCAAAAGAGCGGGCCCGAGGACTGTGCCTGTATCTTTGCGCGGTATTCTGACGATCTCAATTTGTGGGCTGCGGTGCAGGTGCTGCGGCAGGCGGGTGAAGTTGTAATTTTTGGTGGCCCGGATCAGGAACTGCCACCCGGGTGTGACCGGCAACTGATTCTACAGCATGGCGCGTGGCACTTGGATTCAATCAATCGAAGTTGAGGCTTGTAGTTTAAGCCGTGAGTAGTTTAAGCAAAGAGCAGTGTAAGCAATGAATAGAAATGTGGTAATACTGGGTACCCAGTGGGGTGATGAGGGCAAGGGCAAGATC
>CBDUUA010000087.1:0-7587 GCA_965370135.1 uncultured Cellvibrionales bacterium | reverse complement strand
ATTGCTAAACCATTGCTAAACCATTGCTAAACCCTTGAATTTCTGCGATTGGCACCCATATCTGGGGCCAATGTTATTTGGTTTGATGGAGATTAAACGTGACGACGGGAAAGGAAGTAAACATTGATGAAAAACAAGGTGTTAACGGCGATGAGCTGGCGCCGGAAGTGAGCCTGGAGGGCGCTGTTGAGGATCTGCAGCTGGAGGAAGTTGCTCTGGAGCCAGCCGCAAGTGCGGAGCAATTGCAGGCAGAGTTGGAGCAGTCGCAGGTGGCATTGGCAGATGCCAAAGACCAGATGATGCGCGCGCTGGCGGATGCCCAGAACGCGCGTCGACGGGCTGAAAAAGACGTCACCAATGCCCGCTTGTTTGCGCTGGAAAATTTCTCCCGGGATTTGCTGCCGGTAATCGACAACCTGGAGCGCGCGATGGAGAGCGCAAATCCTGATGACGCGGCGGTCAACGCTATCGCCGAGGGCGTTGAGCTGACCCTGAAGAGCTTCAAGGAGGTGCTCAAAAAATACCATGTCGAGCAAGTCGATCCCTGGTCCGAACCCTTCGATCCGGAATTTCACCAGGCCATCTCCATTGTGGAAAACAAGGAGGTCGAGCCCAATACCGTACTCAATGTGGTGCAAAAAGGTTACACCCTGAATGGTCGCCTGATCCGGGCCGCCATGGTAGTGGTGTCAAAGTAAGCTGTTGTTCTGGAAGGTGCGCGGGAAAATTTGCCCGCTGGCCTTGAATTTGGCGGTTTTGCGCAAATATAGGTGGGTAACCGAATTTAGATCGTCGTGGATAGTCGTGGATAGTCGTGGATAGTATCACTACACCAAATTGGAGATATTGAAATATGGGTAAGATTATTGGTATTGACCTGGGTACAACCAATTCCTGTGTCTCGGTCATGGAGGGCGACAGGGCCCGGGTAATTGAAAACGCTGAGGGTGACCGCACGACGCCTTCCGTAGTGGCTTTTACCGACGACAAGGGTGTGCTGGTGGGGCAGCCGGCCAAGCGCCAGGCAGTGACTAACCCGCACAATACCTTGTACGCGGTCAAACGCCTGATCGGTCGTCGTTTCGATGACAAAGTTGTACAGAAAGATATTGATATGGTGCCCTACAAGATTGTCAAGGCGGACAACGGCGATGCCTGGGTAGAGGCCAACGGTGAGCAGATGGCGTCACCCCAGGTGTCCGCAGAAGTGCTCAAGAAAATGAAGAAGACCGCAGAGGATTACCTGGGCGAGAAAATCAGCGACGCGGTTGTCACTGTGCCGGCATATTTTAACGATTCCCAGCGCCAGGCCACCAAGGACGCTGGTCGCATCGCCGGACTGAATGTCAAGCGCATTATCAATGAACCCACTGCTGCGGCGCTGGCCTACGGCATTGATCGCGAGGGTGGTGATCACACTATCGCGGTATACGACCTGGGTGGTGGTACTTTTGATATATCAATCATCGAGATCGCCGATGTTGACGGTGAAAAGCAGTTTGAAGTGCTGTCGACCAATGGCGACACCTTCCTCGGTGGTGAAGATTTTGACATGGTGTTGATCAACTACCTGGTAGCGGAGTTCAAGAAAGACAGCGGCATGGACCTCAAGGGCGATCCGCTGGCGATGCAACGGCTGAAAGAGGCGGCGGAAAAGGCCAAGATCGAGTTGTCCTCCAGCCAGGCTACAGAAGTCAACCTGCCTTATATTACGGCAGATGCCTCCGGCCCCAAGCACCTGGTGGTCAAATTGACCCGTTCCAAGCTGGAGTCACTGGTTGAAAGCCTGGTCGAGCGCACCCTGGAGCCCTGTAAGATCGCCTTGAAGGATGCCAGCCTGTCCGCTAGCGATATCAATGATGTCATCCTGGTTGGTGGCCAGACTCGGATGCCGATGGTGCAGAAGAAAGTGGCTGATTTCTTTGGTCGGGAGCCACGCAAGGATGTTAACCCTGATGAAGCGGTGGCGATGGGTGCCGCTATTCAAGGTGCAGTATTGGCTGGTGACGTCAAAGACGTGTTGCTGCTGGATGTGACTCCTCTGACTTTGGGTATTGAGACCATGGGTGGTGTAGCGACGGCACTAATCGAGAAAAACACCACGATTCCCGCCAAAAAAGGACAAACTTTCTCAACAGCAGATGACAACCAGACTGCAGTGACCATCCATGTGGTTCAGGGAGAGCGCAAACAAGCGGCCCAGAATAAGTCTCTGGGGCGTTTCGATCTGGCCAATATCCCCCTGGCGCCGCGGGGCATGCCGCAGATCGATGTCACCTTCGACATTGATGCCAATGGTATTCTCAATGTGTCGGCCAAGGACAAGGCGACAGGTAAGGAGCAGTCCATCGTCATCAAGGCCTCCGGTGGCTTGAATGATGAAGACATCGAGAAGATGGTGGCGGATGCCGAGGCCAATGCCGATGAGGATCGCAAGTTCGAGGAGTTGGTCATCGCGCGCAATACCGCAGACGGCCTGGCCCACGCGGCGACCAAGACGCTGCAGGAGGCTGGCGACAAGGCCACTGCAGAGGAAAAGGAGCAGATCGAAACCGCGATTAAGGCAGTTGAAGATGCGGTCAAGGGTAGTGACAAGGAGGCTATTGAAGCGGCCACCGAAAAGTTGTCTGAGGCATCAGCTGCGCTCGCACAGAAGATGTACACTGAGCAAGCGGCGCAGCAGCAAGATGCCGGTGGTGATCAAGCGCAGGGCGCTGCTGCCGAGGATGACAATGTTGTCGATGCTGAGTTCGAGGAAGTCAAGAACGACAAGTAATCGATAAGGTGAGGTCCCCGACGCCGGCCCTGAAAAGGGTGCCGGCGTTATTTTTTTTAACGAATAGTGAAAAGCTGAAGTAAAACGCATGTCCAAACGCGATTATTATGCAGTCCTTGGCGTCGACAAGAACGCTGGCGACCAGGAAATCAAGAAAGCCTATCGGCGTATTGCCATGAAATATCACCCGGATCGCAATTCGGATGATGCTGCGGCAGAGGATAAATTCAAAGAGGCAGCAGAGGCCTACGAAATTCTCTCTGATGGTGAGAAGAGAGCGGCTTATGATCGCTTTGGTCACGCCGGTGTTGATCCGCAAATGGGCGGTGGTGGATTTGGTGGCGGCAATTTCTCTGATATTTTCGGCGATGTATTTGGTGATATTTTTGGTGGCGGCGGTGGTCGCAGTCGGGGCCCACAGCGCGGCGCCGATTTACGTTACAACCTGACCGTGAGCCTTGAAGACGCGGTGCGGGGAACAACAGTCAATATCAAGATTCCGGCGCTGGTGAATTGTGATCAATGCGATGGCAGTGGCTCTAAAAAGGGAACAGCCCCGACCAGTTGTGGCACCTGTGGAGGCAGTGGTCACGTGCGCATGCAGCAGGGCTTTTTTGCCGTGCAGCAAACCTGTCCCCAGTGTCGGGGCAATGGCAAGGTCATTGCCGACCCCTGCACAAAATGCCGTGGCCAGGGCCGGATAGAAAAGCAGAAAAATCTGTCGGTCAAAGTACCTGCGGGTGTCGATAATGATGATCGCATTCGTTTATCCGGCGAAGGCGAGTCCAGCCCCGACGGGGGTGCAGCGGGTGACCTCTATGTGCAGATCGCGGTTCGTGATCACGCCATTTTTGAGCGCGATGGCCGCCATTTATACTGTGAAGTGCCCATCAGCATTGTCGATGCGTCCCTGGGTGGTGAGCTGGAAATACCCACGCTGGACGGGCGAGTAAAGCTGAAAGTGCCGTCTGAGACCCAGACCGGCAAGCTGTTTCGCTTGCGTGGCAAAGGCGTCAAACCGGTGCGCGGCGGCCCGACCGGAGATTTACTGTGTCGGGTGGTGGTGGAAACACCGGTGAAATTGACCCGCAGACAAAAAGAACTGCTGGAAGAGCTGCAGGAGTCATTATTGCACCAGGGGGACAAGCACTCACCACGCCGCACCTCCTGGTTTGATGGCGTCAAGCGCTTCTTTGATGATATGAAACATTAGAACACTACACCAGGACACCGATATGATAACAAGAGTTGCAGTGACTGGGGCCGCGGGTCGTATGGGTAAAGCCCTGGTGGAAGCGATTGGCAATAGCGGCGACGTGGAGCTCAGTGTCGCTATCGAGCGCCCAGACAGTTCACTGATCGGCGCGGATGCAGGAGAAGTCGCCGGTATGGGTAAGAACGGTGTCAAAATCGTTAGCAATATTGCTGCGGTGGTCAAGGATTTTGATGTGCTTATCGATTTCACATCACCCCAGGCTAGCGTCGACAATGTGGCGGTATGCCGTGAAGCCGGTAAAAAAATGATTATTGGCACCACCGGTTGTAGTGATGAGCAGCTCGCCAGTATTGAGGCTGCAAGCGCGGATGTTGCGATTTGTATGGCGGCCAATTTCAGCGTTGGGGTGAATTTGTGCTTTAAGCTGACGGATATCGCTACCCGGGTGCTGGGCAATGATGTCGATATTGAAATTTACGAGGCCCACCATCGCCACAAGGTCGATGCGCCGTCAGGTACTGCTTTGCGGCTGGGCGAGGTTGTTGCCGCGGCGCTGGACCGTAATCTCGATGAGGTGGCAGTATACGGTCGCGAGGGGCAAACCGGTGCTCGAGACCGGGAAACTATCGGTTTTGCCACCGTGCGCGGGGGTGATATTGTTGGTGATCATACGGTGATCTATGCGGCGGACGGTGAGCGTGTAGAGATCAGTCATAAAGCCAGTTCCCGCATGGCATTCGCTCGTGGTGCGGTGCGGGCAGCCAATTGGTTGTCATCCAGGGAGCGGGGCATGTTCGATATGCAGGACGTGCTGAACTTGCGTTAGATCGGCGTTAGATCGGCGTTAGATCGGTGTTAGATGGATGCTAGACCGGCGCCATGGCCGAGGTGGTGGTGAACTGCTCAAGGCTGACCCCGTAGCTGCCATCGGGAATCACCTGCTTGATGTGGTATTCCTTGCGCTGTGATTCGTCCAGGTCTTTCATGTCGACGATGGTTTTTCGAATAGGTCGCTTGCCGGCATCCAGCACCAGTGCAACCTTGGGGTAGAGGCGGTTTTCTGCGTCCGAGGCGATAACGATACCCACTTCCCCGCTGCTCAACTCAACCACGCACCCCGCCGGGTACAAGCCGACACATTCGATAAATTTGACCACCAATTCCTGGTCAAATTGCTTGCCTCGCTGTTCATACAGAATTTTTAATGCTGCGGTACTGGATTTTTCCTTGCTGTATACCCGGTTGCTGGTCATGGCGTCGTAGGCGTCTACGATACTGGTAATACGGGTGTAAAAACTCAGCATTGAGGCATCGGCGCCAAGGGGATAACCCATGCCGTCGATACGCTCGTGGTGGGAGTAGGTGGCTTCGATGGCCTCCGGCGGCACCATGGGGTCGTGTTGCAGCAGGTCGCGGCCGTACACGGGATGCATTTTCATGTGCTCGAATTCATCCTGGGTCAACTTGCCGGGCTTTAGCAGCACATTGAGGTTAACCCTTGTCTTGCCCACATCGTGCAGCATTCCACATAGGCCCAGGGTTTCCAGGTAGCGCCGGGGCAAGCCTAGCTGGCGCCCCAATGCGATGGCCAATATGCCGACATGGAGGCAGTGCTCTGCGGTGTAGTTGTCGATATGTTTGATGTGAGATAGCCAGATCAGGGCATTCGGGTTGCGCACCACGCTGTCAACACAGGCTTTAATGTGCTGTTTGGCGATTTTGGCGTTAATGGTATCGCCCCTGGCGGCTTGCTTGAGGATCGATTCAACTGAAATCAGGGCTTCATCGTACTCAATCTTGGCCTGCTCGATTTCATTCTCGACCGGGTGTTCCTTTATATAGGTGGTTTTTTCCCGCTTGAGGATGTTATCCAGGGATTCTTCCTGCTTGGGGGGGCGCTTCAGTATTTTCGATTTGATGGTGTCGATGAATACGTATTCGCACAGGGAGCGCAGGGTGTCGAGGTCTTCCTGGCGCTCGAGGGGGAAGCCCTGGAATAGGAACGGGCTATCGAGCCAGGGTCGATCCAGCTTGGTGATGTACATTCCCATAGCAAGCTTGTCGGTAGTGACTTTGACAAGTTTCTTACCGGAGATTTTTTCTTCTGAATTCACTAAGGGCTACCTGGCCAGACTAGCTGAATTATAGTAAATTCCCTTTATTTTCAAGCGTCCCTCGCTATTACTGTTCAGGCTAGCAGCAGTCCCCACGGGCGGCAAGAGTAAACGGGGTATTCGTGGACAATTAACATCGATTTGCGTACAATTCGGCTCCAATTACGCAAAGATTGCAGCTGCCTTTTGTTACCTGCGTTGCAAGCACTTCAAATTCAAGATCTTCTTTGTGATGTGGTAGCACAATACAGATTGTAGTACAGGTAAAAGCGGGATGTGAGCTTGGGCTTCATCTCGCTTTTTTAGGCGCCAAAGCCCTGGCATGGGTGAGCCCGATAGGGGTTTTGGGCGGTTTCATAGGAGGTATCCTTGTCCAGAGAAGCCATTCTGGCGCTTGAAGACGGTAGTGTATTTCGTGGGCTGGCTATTGGTGCTGATGGCTCCTGTAGTGGTGAAGTGGTGTTCAATACCGCTATGACCGGTTACCAGGAAATCCTGACTGACCCATCCTATGCGCGCCAGATCGTGACCCTGACCTACCCTCATATCGGCAATGTGGGCACCAATGCCGAAGATGAGGAATCCGGGCAGATTTGGGCCTCGGGGCTGGTGATTCGTGATCTGCCGCTGCTGGCCAGCAGCTTCCGCAGCCAGCAAGCTCTCGATGTCTATCTTAAACAGCGCAATATTGTCGCAATATCCGATATCGATACCCGTTGCCTGACGCGGATCTTGCGTGAAAAGGGTGCCTTGAGTGGGTGTATCATCGCCGGCACAGCGGTGGAGGAAGCCAGCGCACTGGCGCAAGCGCGGGCCTTCCCGGGATTACAGGGCATGGATTTGGCCAGGGAAGTCAGCACTGCCGAGAGCTATGACTGGCGCGAGGCTAGCTGGCAGTTGAACGGCGGCTATACCGAGCCGGAGGTCACTGGCAGTCACTTTCATGTGGTGGCCTTTGATTTTGGCGTCAAGCGCAACATCCTACGTATGCTGGTTGATCGCGGTTGTAGAGTTACCGTGGTACCTGCTAAAACGCCGGCGGAAGAGGTGTTGGCGATGCAGCCCGATGGCGTATTCCTGTCTAATGGCCCCGGTGACCCGGAGCCCTGCGATTACGCAATTACAGCAATCCAGGCCCTTCTGGAAACTGACACCCCGCTGTTTGGTATCTGCCTTGGGCACCAGTTGCTGGCGCTGGCCAGTGGTGCCCGCACGGAAAAAATGAAATTTGGTCACCACGGCGCCAACCACCCGGTGCAGAACCTGGGGGATGGCACAGTGTTAATTACCAGCCAGAATCACGGCTTTGCCGTCGATGAATCGACTCTTCCCGATACCTTGGAAGCCACCCATCGGTCTTTGTTCGACCAGTCCCTACAGGGAATTCACCGTCGCGACCGCCCTGCCTTTGGCTTTCAGGGGCACCCCGAGGCGAGTCCAGGGCCCCATGATGCGGCGCCGTTATTCAATCATTTTATCGA
>CBDUUA010000086.1:0-7599 GCA_965370135.1 uncultured Cellvibrionales bacterium | reverse complement strand
GCAGGATTCGAACCTACGCATGCCAGGATCAAAACCTGGTGCCTTACCGCTTGGCCACGCCCCAATAAACTTTAGTCGCGTTGGTGTAGTGCTCGATAGAGCGGAGAGTCGTTTACCCCGCAAGCGACAAACCAACGCCATTTTGCTGGTACTTTTACACTGGCTGAATCAGCCTCTAGCCTGGATGAAAAGGCCGCAAAAACGCAGCCGCCGGTGCCTGTTAATCGCGCTGTGCCGAAGCTTTCCAGCCAGCTAAGCGCCTCATCCACTGCGGGAAACAGGCGCCGGGTAACGGGTTCGCAGTCGTTGTGACCACCCAGATTCAGAAAGGCCGCTAATGTAATGGGTTGCGTGTTGCGTGTCAAATATTTGTCGGTGAAAACGGCGGCGGTTGCCACCTGTACCTGGGGGTCGATAACCAGGTACCACTTCTCAGGCAGGGTCACCGGTTTGAGCGACTCGCCGATGCCTTCCGCCCAGGCGCTACGGCCGTTGACAAACACCGGTACGTCGGCGCCCAGGCCGAGCCCGAGTTGTGCCAGTTGCCCGGTGTCCAGACCACAGCGCCACAAGTGGTTGAGGCCTACCAGGGTGGTGGCGGCATCGGAACTGCCACCACCCAGCCCGCCCCCAAAAGGCAGTTGCTTGTCGAAGGCAATGTCGGCGCCCCATGGGCTGGCGCTGGCGGCTTGCAGCGCGGAGGCGGCCCGGTAGATGAGGTTGTCCTGCTCGGCAACTCCGCTGACGGCGCTGTGCAGCCGGATTTGGCCGTCATCGCGCAGTCGTAGTTCGATGGTGTCGCCGTAGTCGAGTAACTGGAATACGGTCTGTAGTAGATGATAGCCATCCTGGCGCCGCCCGGTAATGTGTAAAAACAGGTTGAGCTTCGCCGGGGCCGGCAGCGTCAATTGGGTCGGGTGTCGGGTCATTGTCAGTGCAATCGCCAGGATTTGTACAACAGGGTGAGTTGGGTTTCGGGGCGGGACATGCGCATTCTGGCTGGCAGCCAGAGGCCGTCGACCAGGGTGTAGTCCAGGTAGGTTATCTTCCAGCCGCCCTGGTCCAGGCTTGCCAGGCGTCCTTGTTCGACTCGTTGCTGTACCACCGGCATGTCGGGTGCAGGCAGACCACGAGCCCAGTATTGCAGGGCCGTTACCGGGATTTGCCAGCCGGTTAACTCCAGCAGTAACTGCTCCGGGGTCGGTGCCTGGAATACGCCGTCCTTGTTGTGAACCACTACTCCGGTGTCGTCTCCGTCAATAAGCACAGTGCCGATGCCCAGGGGGCCGGATAGGCGCAGTGTGTAGTGATCCCGGGTTTGTTGCCAGCTAACCCTGGCACTGCTGCCGCGGCCATCCTGGCGCAGTCCGATTTTGCCCTCTACCTGCCAGCTCTCCAGGGCTTGCAGTTGTTGTTGTAGCTGGTTGAAATCATCAGTAGCCGGTATTTTTCGAGGTGTTGCGCAGGCGCTTAGCAGGGCGCACAGTGTCAGCAACAAACAGGGGCGAAGGAAGCTGATACGGAGGTGCATACTCAAGGAGATTGCTGCAGTTGGTCGCTGACATCAAAGCGCTCGATAGTCTCGAGCAGTATCTGGTGCCCGGGATCCCGCTCCAGTCCCTCGCGCCAGATGGCCAGCGCTTGATCCACGCGGCCCAGTTGCCACAGTACTTCACCCAAATGGGCGGCGATCTCGGTGTCGGGATAGAGGGTATAGGCTCGCTGCAGGTATTCCAGAGCTAGCGGTAACTCGCCGATACGGTATTTTACCCAACCCATGGAGTCGAGGATGGTGGGGTCTTCGGGGCTTAATTGCAGTGCCCGCTCGATTAATCGAGAGGCCTCGTCATAGCGATCCGAGTGATTGGAGAGAATATACCCCAGTGCATTCAGGGCACTGGCATTATTGGGGTCGATATCCATGATTTTGCGCAGGTCGGCTTCGGCCCTGGCCAGATCCTGGCGCCGCTCCGCTACCAGGGAGCGCGTGTACAGTAGATCCGTGTCATCATGGTAGCGAGCCAGCGCCTCGCTCAGCAGCAAATCCGCAGTTTGGTATTGCTGTAATTGCACCAGAATTTCTGACTCCAGGATATAGAGCTTTGCCGCTACCTGCGGGTAGTGTCGACGCTGGTCGGCAAAGAACTGGCGTAGCTCGCTGTCGCGGCCTTCAGCCAGCAGAATTCGTGATAGCTGGTCCATGGCGGCCAGAAAATCGGGGCCCGGTCGCACCATCTTAAAGTGGGTTACCGCCTCGGTCTGATCGCTACCCTGCAGCGCCATCAAGCCCAGGTAGTAGTGCGCTTCGGACTCTCTCGCCTCCATATCCAGCAATTGTCGGAAGTAGCGGCGGGCATCGTCGTATTGCTCCAGTTCACGGTTGATCAGGCCGAGGGAAAAAATCAGGTCGGCATCATCCGGGGCCAGTCCTGAAAGGATCTCGAATTGCTCCCGGGCCCTGGGCAGGTCTGACTGGGTCAACAGGCGAGCGTAGAGCAGGCGCATGCGGCGGTTTTCCGGGTGCTGTTTGAGGCTTTTCTCCAGCAAGGCCATGGCCTCCGGGCTGCGATCCATTTGCTGTAGCAGTGTCGCTTCAAGAATCACCGGTTGGGCCTGGTCCGGCGCTGCGGCGCGCGCCAGTCGCGCTGTTGCCAGTGCCTTATCCCGGTCGCTACTCTGCTCGACAATGCTTTTGGCCATGAGCAACTCGACGTCGTCAGGCTGTATCTCCAGGGTGCGCTGGAGCTCTTGCAGTAATTGTTGTTGCTGTTCGGGCGAGTGGCGCAAAGACTCGGCGGCAATCGCGGTAAAGGCTACCTGGCCACCGTAATCCCGTGACAGCTCCATATGATTGAAGGCTTCGCGAAGCCTGCCCTGTCGCGCCAGGGCCAGGCTATAGATTAAATGGGGTTCGCTGTTTTTAGGCTCCAGTTCTATCCATAACAGGGCCATTTCTTCGACTTCATCGTCGGCGCCAAGGTATTGGGCCAGGTGTGTGGCGCGGGCCGTGACCTGTACGTCGCGGGTTTCACGGGCCTGGTGCAGGTAATTCTCAAGCGCCAACTCATAGTTATTGCGGTGACCCGCTACTTCAGCGACCAGCAGGTCATAGAGAGTATCGGCGGGAATTGGCCGGCTGGGGATTTCCTCTGGCGCTACCGGGGCGGCGGCAATCGGATCGCTACTGCTCTGCTGTGGTGCGTCTTTGCCTGGGCCCGGGCTGCTGCAGCCGCTGACTACCAAGCACGCGGCTGCTAAAAGTAAACGAAGGAACACGAAACCCCCTTGATGGATACGCTGAATAAATACGGCCCACAGGCCGCGGCACAATATAACCCTGTTTCCAGTATAGCGTCACTGGAAATATAGCCCCGCCAGAACCTTTCGCTGCTTTCCTGCGCAGGATTTGGCGGTAGGTGGCTGGTATTTGCTAGAATGTGCGCCCTTGCGCCGGCAATCGAAGTCGGCACCTTGGTTCTTTTATGGTTTCAAGCGTCGTCTTTATGGTGAAATCCAGTACATTGTACGTTTATACCCCGGCTCGGCACACTGTGGCCGCGGCAGTTGCTCGCCACTCATTGCGGTATCGGCGAGAGACATTCTTCGGCGCCGGCGGTTAACGGATCCAGGATGACCTTAGTCGTAGTCGGTATGAATCACAATTCCGCGCCATTGGTGGTGCGGGAGAAGGCGGCTATTGCGGGTGAGCAACTGGTCGATGCCCTGGGCGACTGCCATGCCCAGCACGGTATTGCCGAGCTGGTTATTCTCAGCACCTGTAATCGCACCGAGGTGTTTTGTTTGTTGGAGGATGATGCACTGGCTGAAGTACCCCTGGGTTGGCTCAGTCGCTATCACCACCTGGATGTGTCGGAACTGGCTTCTTACTGCTACACCCACAGGGACGAAGCGGCGGTAAGACACCTGATCTCGGTGGCCAGCGGCCTGGACTCCATGGTGCTCGGAGAGCCCCAGATTTTGGGGCAGATGAAATCATCGTTCAGCTTGGCTCAGGAAGCCGCCACCGTCGGCCCGGTGCTGGCGCGGCTATTTCAGCACGGCTTTTCGGTGGCCAAGCGAGTTCGCACTGACACCGCCATCGGCGAGAACCCGGTGTCGGTGGCCTTTGCCGCCGTCGATATGTCGCGACATATTTTTACTGATCTGTCCCGGGTCAATGCCTTGCTTATCGGCGCCGGCGAAACGATTGAGTTGGTGGCCACGCACCTGGCGCAGAGCGGTGTCAAAAATATGGTGGTGGCCAACCGCACCCTCGGGCGCGCCCGGGAGGTAGCCCGGAAATTTGGCGCCCAATCGGTGTTGCTATCGGAAGTGCCGGAGCAACTGGTTGCTGCCGATATCGTGATATCTTCCACCGGCAGTCAGCTGCCAATTTTGGGTAAAGGCGCGGTGGAGTCGGCATTGAAGAAGCGCAAGCACCGGCCGGTGTTTATGGTCGATATCGCGGTGCCGCGGGATGTTGAGGCCGAAGTCGGGGATTTACCCGATGTTTATCTCTATACCATTGACGATCTTCGCGACATTGTTGAGCAGAACAAGCTCGGCCGCCAGAGTGAGGCGAGCAAGGCCGATGAGATTATCGACCAGGGTGTGCAGGATTATTTCAATCATCGCCGCAGCCTCGATACGGTCGAGACACTTAAAAGCTATCGGCGACAGGCCGAGTGCTTGCGGCAGCAGGAATTACAAAAGGCACTCAAGCAATTGCAGCGGGGCGATGACCCCCACGACGTGCTGCAGCAGTTTTCCCGCGGGCTTACCAATAAACTTATTCACTATCCCAGTGTCAGCTTGAAGAAAGCCGGCAGCGAGGGGCGCCTGGAAGTGGTGACCTGGGTGCGTGAACTGTTTGGCCTGGACGATCACAGTGATAAAGGCGAGGAATCATGAAAGCATCAATCCGGTCGAAACTCGAAAACCTGGTGGATCGCCACGAGGAATTGGGGGCGCTGTTGAGCGACCCGGAGGTGATCACCGACCAGCAACGCTTTCGCGGCCTGTCCCGGGAGTACGCTCAGGTGGAACCCGTGGTCAAGGTCTTTACCGCCTACCAGCAGGCGCTGGATGATATGCAGGAGGCGAGTTCGCTGCTGAAAGATGCCGACCCGGAGATGCGCGCAATGGGGCAGGAGGAACTGGCCAGCGCCGAACAAACCCGGGATGAACTCGAGTTGGATTTACAGAAGCTGTTGTTGCCGAAGGATCCCCGCGACAGTGCCAATGTGTTTTTGGAAGTGCGCGCCGGCACCGGCGGTGACGAGGCGGCTATTTTTGCCGGTGACCTGTTTCGCATGTACAGCCGCTATGTCGAGAATCGCGGTTGGCGCATGGAGATCATCAGCGAGCGCGAGGGTGAACATGGCGGCTTCAAGGAGATTATTGCTCGCATCAGCGGCGCCGATGTCTATTCGCGGCTCAAATTCGAATCCGGCGCCCACCGGGTGCAGCGGGTGCCAGAAACTGAATCCCAGGGGCGCATCCATACCTCTGCCTGTACGGTGGCGATTATGGCCGAGGTCGAGCAAATAGATGAAATTGATATCGATAAAAACGATTTGCGCATCGATACCTTCCGCGCCTCCGGGGCGGGAGGGCAGCATGTCAACAAGACCGACTCAGCCATTCGCATCACCCATTTACCCTCCGGGGTGGTAGTGGAATGCCAGGACGAACGCTCCCAACACAAAAACAAGGCCAGGGCGATGTCACTGCTGCAAGCCCGCCTGCTGGACAGCGCGCAGGAGGCCCAGAACAAGGAACAGGCCGACGAGCGCCGAAGCCTGGTCGGCAGTGGCGATCGCTCGGAGCGTATTCGCACCTACAACTTTCCCCAGGGTCGTCTCACCGACCATCGCATCAACCTCACCTTGTACAAGTTGGACGAAGTCATGCAAGGGACGCTCGACGAGGTGGTGCAGGCCTTGATCAATGAGCACCAGGCCGATCTGTTGACCTCGCTGGGTGACTGATGCACTTGCCCTGTGTCAAATCCTTGCTGGCTCGACACGCAGAGTTAAGCAGTGCCAGTCCCCGTCTGGATGTGGAAATACTGCTGTGCCATGTGCTCGGCAAAGAGCGGGTATTCCTGCGCGCATGGCCTGAAACCCAACTCACTGCGACACAGTCGATGCAGTTCGAGCAACTGCTGGCGTGCCGCCGCCAGGGGCAACCGATTGCCTATCTTATCGGTCGCAGGGAATTCTGGTCCCTCGGTTTGCAAGTGAGTGCCGATACCCTGATACCCCGACCGGAAACCGAGGTTCTGGTAGTCGAGGCCCTGACGCGCTGCCTGGATAGCGCCATGCGGGTGCTGGATCTCGGTACCGGAAGCGGCGCTATTGCGCTGGCGCTGGCTTGCGAGCGCCCGCTTTGGCAGATCGATGCGGTCGATGTCTCGCCGGGCTGTATTGAGGTGGCGCGGGGCAATGCGCTCACTCACGAGGTGCAGAATGTGCAGTTTAGCGTCGGCGACTGGTTCAGCGGGGCAGGTGAGGGTTACCAGCTGGTGGTCAGCAATCCTCCCTATATTGATCAAGATGATCCCCATCTGCAACAGGGTGATGTGCGCTTCGAGCCCCATCGAGCACTGGTGGCGGCGGATCACGGCCTGGCGGCGATCCGGCATATCGTTGCCACCGCGCCGCGCCGGCTGGAGGTGGCTGGCTACCTGATGATCGAGCACGGCTGCGCACAGGGGCAGGTCTGTGCACAGCTTTTTTCTGAGGCCGGTTTCGTCGATATTGCCGGGGTGCAGGATTTGGCCGGCCGCGACCGGGTGACGCTGGGGCGCAAGCCGTAGCGGGGGTGCGAGAGGCAATGGCTGTGGATTTAACCGATAGACAACTGCTGCGCTACAGCCGCCAGATCATGTTGGATAGCTTCGATGTGGATGGCCAGCTTGCCCTGCTCAAGGCCTCGGTGCTGATTGTGGGCATGGGCGGCCTCGGTTGTCCCGCCGCCATGTATCTGGCCAGCAGCGGCGTTGGTCGATTGATTCTGGCCGACGATGACCGGGTGGAGCTGAGCAATTTGCAGCGCCAGATTGCCCATGGTACCGATAATATCGGCGACGCCAAGGTGGATTCGGTGGCCGCTACCCTGCGCGCGCTCAATCCGGACCTTGATGTACAGACGATCGAAGCCCGGCTGCAGGGCGCGTTGCTATCGGATAGTGTTAGCGGCGTCGACCTGGTGCTCGATGCCAGCGACAATTTCGCCACCCGCTTTGCCATCAACGCCGCCTGCTTCTTGCATCGGGTGCCGCTGGTTTCGGCTGCCGCCATCCGCAGCGAGGCCCAAATTACCGTATTCGATCCGCGTCGCGCCGATTCGCCCTGTTATCGCTGCCTCTATAGCGATGACACTGAACAGGATTTGAGTTGCGCCAGCAACGGGGTGATCGCACCGCTGACCGGGATTATCGGTGCCGCCCAGGCCCTCGAGGCGGTAAAGTTGCTCAGTGGCTACGGTGAGACCCTGGTGGGGCGCTTGTTGATGTTCGACGGCAAATATATGGAGTGGCGCGAGCTGGCGCTGGCGCGTAAACCCGGCTGCCCGGTGTGTGGTGCAGGCTGATGC
>CBDUUA010000085.1:0-7621 GCA_965370135.1 uncultured Cellvibrionales bacterium | reverse complement strand
GGCAAGATTCGCGCCTTCGGCATGTCGACCAAAACCATCGACGGCGGTATTCTGGCCGCCGCCGCCTCGGACTGCGTCATGGTGACCTACAACCTGGACTACCCCGACGAAGCGGCGGTGCTCGACTACTGCGCCGAGCACGGCGTCGGCGTACTGATTAAAAAGGCCCTCGGCAGCGGCCATTTGAGCACCACCGTCGTCAATCCGGTGCTGGCCAATATGCGGTTTATATTCCAGCATCCCGCCATCAGCAGCGTGGTGCTCGGCACCATCAATCTCGATCACCTGGCGCAGAACGTACTCACTTTTAACCAGGCCGTGCAGCCCTGACATGAACCCGGAAAGAACAGCGGATACAATGCCGACAATACGCACGACACTTGCCCCGTTCATAGCCACTGACACCCGTGAACCACAATGACCGCCAATATCGCAGTAATACTCCTGAGCATCCTGATGTCCTCCACGGCACATGTGTGTCTCAAGAAGGGCATGATGGTAAACGGCGATACCCTGACTCCCGCCAGCGGAGTCATCAATCAGCTATGGGCCGTCGCCACCAACCCCTGGGTGCTGGGCGGCATGCTTCTCCATGTCAGCGCGCTGGTGGTATGGCTCTATGCCCTGAGCCGGGTCGATATAACCTTTGCCTACCCATTCCTGGCGCTGGGTTATGTGCTGGTCAGCCTGGCGGCCTGGTTGTGGCTGGGTGAAACCATCGGATCTACCAAACTGCTGGCCATGGTAATAATCGTGATCGGTATTTTAATACTGTCCAGGGCCGACTAGGCCGGGAGACTGCAATGACTATGAACAACGCCCTGATTGGCCACACCGGATTTGTCGGCGGCAACCTGCTGGCACAGCGCCGCTTCGACCAACTGTTCAATTCCACCAATTTTCGCGACATGGAAGGGCAGCAATTCGACGAGCTGGTCTGCGCCGGTGTGTCCGCCGTCAAATGGCAGGCCAACAAGGAACCGGAGCGCGACCTGCAGCAAATCGAGGCACTGCAGGAGGTGCTCGCCACCGTGAGTTGCCAGCGCTTCACACTGATCTCAACCATCGATGTCTATCCGGTGATCAAGGGCGAGGATGAATCCTACGACTGCCATCGAACCGCCAATCACTCCTATGGCACACACCGCCTGGCTTTCGAGGATTTTTGCTCGCGGCAATTCCAGCACTGCTGCATCATCCGGCTACCGGCACTGTTCGGTCCGGGCCTTAAAAAAAATATTATTTACGATTTGCTCAAGGACAATTGTCTCGACGCCATAAACCCCGCCTCATCCTTCCAATATTACAGTCTGGAAAATCTTGCACGGGATATAGACATTGCTAACGCAGCCGACGTGCCGCTGGTCAATTTCTTCACCGAACCCGTTGCCAGCGCCGACATCCTGGCGCGGTTTTTCCCCAACAAAACCGTAGCTCAAAACCCGGCGCCGGAGACTCACTATGATCTGCGCACACAGTACGCATCACTCTGGGAAAAAAGCGGGCCCTATCTATACAGCCGGCAGGAGGTGTTAAACCAGATGGCGGCATTTATTCAATCGTTCAATCAATCAGTCGTTCAATCAGTCGTTCAATCAGTCGTTCAATCAGTCGTTCAATCAATAACAGACAAGGGGTGAACCGTGAGCAAATTGGCGATTTCAAATATTGCCTGGGAGCGGCATGACGACCCGGCGGTGCTGGCGATGTTGCAGGCAACCGGTGTCAGCGGCATCGAAGTCGCCCCCACCAAGGTGTGGCCGGACTTACAGCTTGCAGGGATACCCCAGGCCGAGGCCTATCGTCGACAGCTGGCCGATGCGGGCTTCGCAATTCCCGCCCTGCAGGCCATTCTATTCGGCCGGCCCGAGCTGCAAGTATTCGACAACGCCTGCCACAGCGACTTTCTCGCGCATATTGCGCATATCGCTGAGCTCGCCCAGGCACTGGGCGCCCGGGTGCTGGTATTCGGCGCTCCGAACAACCGCCGCCGGGGGCAATTGGCCCAGTCAGAGGCCATGGAGGTCGCCGCAGAATTTTTCCAGCGGGCGGCGGAATTGTGTGTTCGGAGTAACTGCTGCATCGGACTCGAGCACAACCCGGTGGAATACGGCTGCGATTTCATCACCAATGTCGCCGATGCCCGCCAGCTGGTCGATAGCGTCAATCACCCCGGCCTGCAGTTGCACCTGGACGCGGCCGGCATCCATCTATGCGGCGGCGATATGGCGACCGTTATTCAGCAGGCCGGGCCCTTTGTCCACTACCACATCAGCGAGCCCGGCCTGGCGCCCCTCGCAGGCGGCGAGGTCGATCATGGGGCAGCCTGTGCCACGGTGCGCCAGCTTGACTACGATGGCTGGCTATCGATCGAGATGAAGCCAACGGATTCATTCGAGTGCCTGCGACAATCGGTGGAACTGGCGAAGGGCTGGGCTATAGCACCCCAATGAACGGCATGCCGGTCGACCGCCCTGGCACGGCCACGTTCATCAGGTGGCTGGAACCCGTCGCCTGGTGTGCGCTGGGGCTGGGCACTGTGTTCTATTGGCTGCTCTCCATCAATACCCTGCCCTACGGCCCCGATAGCTGGTTTTATTACGAGCTTTCCCAGAGCCTGTTCAGCGGCGACTACTTCCGGGTCCACGGAATAAGACAGTTCCAATCCACCGAACCCTACTCCATGAGTTTTCCGCCGCTGTGGCCTGTTTGTATTGCCGCGGCAAGCGCTGTCTGGCCCCTCGGCCCGGCCATCATGGCCACCCTCACCACGGCCTTATTCGTGCTCATGACAGCCATCCTAGAGACAGGGTTTCGACGACGATATCAACAGCACGGTATCGGACTGGTAACCGGTCTGGGCTTGCTGTGCCTGAGCCCCTACCTGGATGTACTGAAGGCCGGCGGCACCTTACCCCTGAGTCTACTATTGTTAACCTTAATCTGCTTCGTGTGGCTGGAAAAACCCAGCCCGCGCAACGCCTTGACCCTGGGCCTGCTGGCCGGCCTGACGCTTCTATTGCGCTTTGACACAGCACCGGCGCTTATTGCGGTATTGATAGTCTATCTGGGCCGTGGCTTTCACTACGCAACTACTCGAGGGCAGCCCCCGGTGACGACGGGGATCAAACAAGTCGTTTCCCTGGCGCTCCCCTATCTACTGGCTGTGGTCCTGGCCATGTCACCCTACGTCATCTATAGTCTGGACCACTTTGGAAAAGTGTGGGCATCGGACAATTCCGTTGTCGCACTGTCGGTGCAGGCCGGGGTCTTTGTCACCGATTTCCACCAGAACTGGCCTGCCACGGCACTGCAACAGCCGTCGGCATTTATCGCCAAGCTGGCGAGCAACTCGGGCCCGTTTGTTCGCAGCACCCTGTTCAATTTTCTGCTGCCATTGCTGCTGCTGGCAGGGCTCTATCTACAAGTTGCCCGAAAGGCACTGGCGCCAAAAGCCCAGGTAGACACAGACAGCCTGCTACTCCTGTTATTGCTGCTGTTGACAGCGTGGTCGGCTACCCTGGCCGGTTATTGGCTGACCGGCTACGACTACCGCCGCTACTATCTGCCCGAAACACTGTTGCTACTGATCGCTGCCGCCATAGTTTTCAACTGCCTTCAGCCCAAAGCAAAAAATATTCTACTGGTGGTGCTGTTACTGCTACTGGGCAATGAAGTCGTGACGCAGATAGACAGGGCGGATTTCAATAGCGGCTACTTGCTTCGAAGCGAGGGACAATTACACCTCGACGATGCTACCGAGGCATATACCCGCTGCTACCAGCAGCTTGGGGCGAAGGGTAAAATCATGTTCCTGGACGATGACATCACCGCATCTCGCATCGCCGCACTGACCAAGATCGACACCACCATGATGCCGATGAACCTGCTGAGCCTGGCGCCGGAGCAGCTGCAACTACTGGTGGAGCGATTCGAGATCCGCGCCATCGTGATACCCGCGCAGAAGACAGAGAGCTGGCGATCCTGGTTCGAGCAGGGCGGCTTTGAAGCCGAAGCCTGTGGCGATTATCCAGGATTTTTCCAGATTCAAGCATTTCCCTCCTTCAAGTAACAGCGGAATTAGTAGATGGCCGAGCATAAACAGCGCATTCTGGTAATCGGTGGTGGCTTCTTCGGCATGTATATCGCCGAGTACTTTGCCCGTCGCGGCGCCCGGGTACTATTGTGTGAAAAGGATGCCGATTTTATGCAGCGGGCGTCACTGGTCAATCAAGCCCGCGTGCACAATGGCTATCACTACCCCCGCAGCGTGTTGACGGCACTGCGCTCCCGCGCCTCGTTTCCACGTTTTTGCACTGAGTTCGCCGACTGCATCGATGATAGCTTCCAGAGCTACTACTTGATTGGCGCCTTACTCAGCAAGGTCACCGGTATCCAGTTCGAGAAATTTTGCCAGCGTATCGGAGCGTTCTGTGAGCCGGCGCCCCACAGTATCACCAGTCTGGTCAACCCCAATCTGGTGGAGGCGGTATTCACCACCCGGGAATTCGCTTTCGATGCCGTCAAACTGAAGCAGTTGATGCGCGCCCGCATTGAAGAGGCGGGAGTCGAATACCGGCTCAGTACCCGGGTGCAATCGGTGACATCCGCCGGTGGCGGTATCGAGGCCGCGCTGGTGAGCGACGCGGGGCAGGAGAATATAGACAGCGTTGCCGTGGATCAGGTGTTTAACTGCGGTTACTCGATGATCAACCAGGTGCTGGGTGCATCCCAACTCGAACTGATACCACTCAAGCACGAGATGACGGAGATGTGCCTGGTCGAGGTGCCGGAGCCACTCAGGGAAATGGCGCTAACGGTTATGTGCGGCCCGTTTTTTTCCCTCGTGCCCTACCCCTCCCGGGGCCTGCACACCTTCAGTCATGTACGGTATACTCCCCACTATCAATGGTTTGACGCGCCGGGAAAGGCTTATACTAATGCCCACCAACACTATGACCGCGTCACCAAGCCAAGTGCCTGGCGCTCCATGATCGCCGATGCTCAGCGCTACCTGCCGCTACTGTCCGAGTGCCGCTACCAGGAATCGATCTGGGAGGTGAAAACCTTGCTGCCCCGCAGCGAAGTCGATGACTCCCGACCCATTCTGTTTAAACGCGACTATGGCCTGAAGGGTTTTCATTGTGTTATGGGCGGTAAAATCGATAACGTCTACGATGCCGTCACTATCATCGAGCAGCAAGGCCTGTCATTATGAACTCGATCAGCAACATCGAAAAAATTGAATGCGTGGTCTCTGTGGTCGCCGTAATGGCAGACCAGGTTGAAAACATCGATACCGAAATCAGGGCGCTGCAGCAACACCTGGAGCAACACTTTACCGACTACGAAATCGTACTGCTCAACCAGCCCGCCGATCGCGACATAGCCCGTCGCATGGAGAGCCTGCTGCAACAGGTGCCGTCAATTCGCTTTATGGAGCTGGCAGTTCCAGTCTATGCCGATGTCGCCATGGCCGCTGCGGTAGAAAACGCCATCGGCGACTTTGTCATCATATTCACCTTCGGCGCCGACCCCACCGATTGCATCATGGATCTGGTCGAACTGTGCCGGGGCGGCGTCGATGTCGTGGTCGGCGTCTCCCGCCAACCCCAAAGCCTGAGCTACCGGGTGGTGCGGCCCTGGAACCAATGGCTATTGGCCAGCATCGGTTACACGCTGCCCCGCGACGCCACCGGATTGCGCTGTCTCAGCCGTCGGGTGGTCAACGCGGTCACCCAGACCGGGCGCTTTCACCACCAGTTCTTCGTGCGCATCGCCAATACCGGATACCCCAGCGCTACTTATCGATACCGTGCGCGGCAGCCGCCGCAGGGCAGGAAAACCATACGCGGAGGCCTGCGCGAAGCGATTCGCTTATTGGTATTCAATTCCACCCGCCCCCTGCGCTGGATGAGCGGCCTGGGCTTTGCGGGCAGTTTTCTTGCCTTCCTGATCGCACTCTACAGCGTGCTGGTTCGGCTGCTGTTGGACAACGTCATCGAGGGCTGGACCTCGATGGTATTGTTCATGTCCATACTATTCATGCTGCTGTTTACCATACTGGCGTTTTTCGGCGAGTATCTCGGGCGCCTGCTGGACGACAACAGTGAACGCCGGGACTACAACATCGCCTTCGAACTGAACAGCTCGGTCATGCTGAGGGAAGACCGTATCAACGTAATGAGCGAGTCCACCGAGGAATCCCCGCAGCCCGAAAACGGGAGCCACTAATGAGAAATTCCTCCGACGACTGGCAAATACCGGCCTTCTCCTGCCAGCAATTTCGGGACAAAGCCAAGGACTACTGCGTCTGCATCTTCATCATCAACGAAGGCCAAAAATTCCAGGCCCAGTTAGATCGTATGCAAGGCCTGGCCGACCAGATCGATATCGTAGTGGCGGACGGTGGCAGCAGCGACGGTTCCACTGAGCCCGGGGTGCTAGCCCGCAAGGGAGTCAATACCCTGCTGGTGAAACAGGGCGCCGGGAAACTGGGCTCGCAAATGCGCATGGCCTTCGCCTGGGCGCTGCGACGAGGCTACCGCGGAGTGGTGGTGGTCGACGGCAACAACAAGGACAGCGTCGAGGATATTCCCCAGTTCGTGGCGGCGCTGGATCAGGGCTACGACCATATCCAGGGCTCTCGTTTTATTCCCGGGGGCCACCACGAGAATACCCCACAGTCTCGCCTGCTGGGACTTAAACTATTGCACGTGCCTCTGATGCGGCTGGGCTCGGGCTTTCGCTATACCGATACCACCAACGGCTTCCGGGCCTACAGTGCCAAGCTGCTGGAGGATCCGGCGGTGGCGGTGTTCCGGGATGTGTTCGAGGGCTACGAGCTGCACTATTATCTCGCCTGCCGCGCGCCCAGGCTCGGCTACCGCTGCCTCGAGATTCCGGTGACTCGAAAGTACCCTGCCACGGGCAAGACTCCCACCAAGATCAGCCCCATCAAAGGCAGCTTACAGGTCATTTACAAACTACTGTTGACGGTTGTCGGCCGATTCAATCCCTAGAACCGGGCACGAGAGTGCGCTATATCTTTGCTGATCTATTACATGCTATGGCAGCGTAGCCCACAACACTGAATATCGGAGTACGGCTTCATCCTAAAATCTTTCCAGGTTGAAAAAGCGTTCCCATCCTTGGTAAAGCATGGGCGCAGCGCTGGAACAGGCGCTCAACCGGGGCGCATCAACGACGGCGCAGTAAATGTCGATTTCAGCAATTAAGCGCTTTATGCTTCCTGTACTCGAACCAGACCAACGAACATTACTTATTCGGCCGCGGGCTGACAGGCGTAGTGGAGAGGATTATGGCAAATTTCAATGCGGGTCGCTGGCTGAAAGCCAGATTTAACCAGGGGTTGCAACACTATGGATATCGTATTCGGCGCTTGACTGACTTTACCGTATTTGAAGATTTGTTGTATCGTCAATTAAAGCGCAATCCCGATTTTCGTTTTATCCAGATCGGCGCCAATGACGGCGTCTCCTTCGACCCGGTCTACGAGTTTGCTACACGTAACCGGGTCGAAGGGGTCGTGGTAGAACCCCTAGGCCTGCCATTTACCCATAAACCCCAACAAGACATTATCACCCATCTTCGATCAGTG
>CBDUUA010000084.1:0-7654 GCA_965370135.1 uncultured Cellvibrionales bacterium | reverse complement strand
GGGCTACAAACCGCTCTTTAATGCGGCTTCAATAAAAAGATCGATATCGCCATCGAGGACATTCTGGCAATTGCTGGTCTGGGCCCCGGTTCGCAAATCCTTGATGCGCTGGTCGTCGAGCACATAGGAGCGAATCTGGCTGCCCCAGCCGATATCGGATTTGCTATCCTCCAGCGCCTGCTGCTCGGTCTGGCGCTTCTGCATTTCCAACTCATAGAGCTTGGCCTTTAGCTGTTTCATGGCGCGGTCGCGATTCTGGTGCTGGGAGCGATCGCTTTGACACTGCACCACGGTGCCGGTCGGTTCGTGGGTAATGCGCACGGCGGAATCGGTCTTGTTGACGTGCTGGCCACCCGCGCCACTGGCGCGGTAGGTGTCGAAGCGCAGGTCGGACGGGTTGATGTCGACCTCGAAGGAGTCGTCGATTTCCGGCGCAACGAAGACCGAAGCGAAGGAGGTATGGCGCCGATTGCCGGAGTCGAAGGGGGATTTTCTCACCAGCCGATGCACGCCGGTTTCGGTGCGCAACCAGCCATAGGCATATTCGCCTTCAAAGCGAATGGTTGCACTTTTGATACCGGCCACCTCGCCGTCGGAGACCTCGACCAGTTCGGTCTTGAAGCCCCGGCGCTCACCCCAGCGCAGAAACATCCGCAATAGCATATCGGCCCAGTCCTGGGCTTCGGTGCCCCCGGAGCCGGCCTGCACATCGAGATAGGCGTTGTTGATATCGGCTTCACCGGCAAACATGCGACGAAATTCGAGCTGTTCCAGCTCTTTTTTCAAGCCTTCGATCTCGAGTTCGATGTCGGCCACGGCATCGCTGTCGGCCTCTTCCACCGCCATCTCGAGTAACTCAGCGTTTTCGGTGGCGCTGGTACCCAGTTTTTCCAGCACCAGCACGATATCTTCCAGCCGCGCGCGTTCACGGCCCAGTTCCTGCGCACGGGCGGGGTCGTTCCACACCGTGGGTTCCGCCAGCTCTCGCTCTACCTCGTCGAGGCGATCCTTTTTTTCAGCATAGTCAAAGATACCCCCTCAGCGCGGTTACGCGCTCGTCGATATCTTGCAGGCTGTTTCTGATTGGGCTGACTTCCATAATAATTCCGACGTTGATCTCTTTCGAGTGGCAAAAGTTGAATCCGAGTGGCAAAAGCCCGCAATATTATCCCAAACCCCGCCCCTTCTCCACCACATCAATGCCGGTAGCTAGCTCAAGGGCTCAAGATGCTCCACCATTAATTGCAGATTGACGAAGCCACGAAACTCGTTGGCGTCGAGACGATACACCAACCGCGCTCGCTGTAGTCCGGGCATCGGCCAATTATCGGCATCGATATTAAACCAGATGGCATCCAGCTCTTGCCCCGGATGCCTGGCGTCCGCCAGCACCAGCTTGAGATGACGGCCGCCCACCAGCTTTTGCTGGTGGACAATAAACTCGCCGTCGAATACCGGCTCCGGGAAATGCTGCCCCCAGGGGCCGGCCTCACGCAAGGTCCTGGCCATTTCAAGACCCATCAGTTCCGGCGGCAACACACCGTCACTCAGGATTTCGCCCTGCAAATCCTGCTCTTTGAGCTCGGATCGCAGCACCGCATCGAAGGCGCTGGCAAAGCGGTCGAAGTCACGCTGCGCCAGTTCCATGCCCGCCGCCATGGCGTGGCCGCCAAACTTGTGCAGCAGATCCGGCTGTTGCACCGCCACTCGATCCAGGGCATCGCGAATATGCAGCCCCGGAATGGAGCGGGCCGATCCCTTGATCACGCCGTTGCCAGCATCGGCAAAGGCAATCACCGGTCGGTGATATTTTTCCCGGATGCGCGCCGCCAGAATGCCGACCACCCCCTGATGCCAGCCCGGATCGTACAAGCACAGACCAAAGGACAGCGCCTGTTGCGACAAGTCGATACCGTCTAGTTGCGCCAACGCCTCTCGTTGCATGTCCTGTTCGATCTGCTTGCGCTCGCTATTGAGGCTATCCAGCTCCAGCGCCAGGCTCTGGGCCTCGGCTTCGGACTGCGCTAACAGGCAGCGTATGCCGTGACTCATATCATCGAGACGACCCGCCGCATTGAGCCGTGGCGCCACTGCAAAACCGAGGTCAGAGGCAACCAGTTGCGCCGGATTGCGACCGGCGATACGCAACAGCGCCAGTATACCGGGGCCGGTCTTACCGGCGCGAATACGCTGCAGGCCATGATGGACGAAGATGCGGTTGTTGTAATCCAGCGGCACCACATCGGCAACCGTACCCAGGGCCACCAGATCGAGAAACTGCGTCATCTTGGGTTCGACCAGGCCCCGGTCGGCAAACCAGCCGCGATCCCGCAACTGCCGCCGCAGTGCCACCATCAGATAAAACACCACCCCGACCCCGGCCAGGGCCTTGCTGCCAAAATCGCACACAGCCTGGTTGGGATTGACGATCGCCGTTGCCGACGGCAACTCGGCGCCGGGGAGGTGATGATCAGTCACCAGCGTATCCATACCGAATGCGGCCGCGGCGGCGACGCCGTCGATACTGGAGATGCCGTTATCCACGGTAATAATCAACTCGGCGCCCCGCTGTGCCGCCATCTCGACGATCTCGGGGGTCAGGCCGTAGCCGGTTTCAAAGCGATTGGGAACCAGGAAATCCACCCGCTCATAGCCAAAGGCGTTGAGGGCAGACAAGGCCAGCGCGGTACTGGTGGCGCCATCGACATCAAAATCACCGACCACTAGAATCGAGCGCTGCTGCTGTAGCGCCTGCCACAACAATGCCACCGCCTCATCCATGCCGGCAAGATCATCGGGGGAGAGCAAGGCAGTCAGGGGATAGCGTAGATCCTGGTCGGCGCCGACGCCGCGAGTCCGATACAGGCGCGCCAGCAGGCCCTCAAGGCCGACCTCGGCTATTGCGCCATGAGCCTCATCTCCATCGTGGTGGTCGCCGGGCCGCCGGCGAATAGCCAGGCTCATGAGGAACCGGAAATATTGTCCGCCATAAACCCCTGCACCCCGGCCAAGTCGCCATCGAGCACGGTATAGCGCTCCGGGCGCTCAAACAAATTCCCCATATAGTGGGGCAATTGGGGCTCCTCGCTCTGGCCGGCCTGCATTACGGCCTGGGGAAACTTGGCCGGATGGGCTGTGGCGAGGGCCACCATCGGCGTGGCCGGGTTGCGCCGACATTGCCGACCGGCCTCAAAGCCGATGGCCGAATGGGGATCGAGCAGGTATTCGCTGGCATCAAAGACCTCTTTGATGACCTCGATGGTGCGGGCGTCGTCCACCGCGTGACTGTCGAATACCGACCGCGCACGCTCGAAAACGGCATCGGGCACCGACACCGACTGCTGATTGAAGCGCGCCATTAAATCGGCCACCGCCCGGCCGTCGCGCTGGTAGAGATCGAATAGCGCGCGCTCGAAATTGCTGGAAATCATGATATCCATGCTCGGCGACAGACTGTGCACCAACTCGCGCTTCCGGTACTGGTTCTGGCACATAAAGCGATGCAGGATATCGTTGCTATTGGTGCCGATCACCAGTTGCTCGATCGGCAGGCCCATATTTTTCGCCAGCCAGCCGGCATAGATATCGCCAAAGTTGCCCGTCGGCACCGCAAAGGACACCGGCCGGTGGGGTGCTCCCAGCGCCAGCGCCGAGGAAAAATAGTAGACGATCTGGGCCATGATGCGCGCCCAGTTGATGGAATTGACCGCCACCAGTTGCAAGCCCCCGGGCAGGAAGGACTGGTCGGCGAAGCTCTGCTTGACCAGCGCCTGGCAGTCATCGAAATTGCCCTCGATGGCAAGATTATGAATATTGTCCCCCGGCACCGTGGTCATCTGGCGTCGCTGCACCTCGGATACCCGCTGGTGAGGATGCAGGATAAAAATATCCACATGGCGGCAACGGCGGCAACCCTCGATCGCCGCCGAGCCGGTGTCACCTGAGGTCGCCCCCATAATCACCACATGTTGCCGGCGACGCTCGAGCACGTAGTCAAACAGCCGGCCCAACAGTTGCAGGGCAAAATCCTTGAATGCCAGGGTGGGGCCGTGGAAAAGCTCCAACACCCACTCGTTGTGCCCGAGTTGCACCAGCGGCGCTACCGCCTGGTGACGAAACTGGGCGTAGGTGTCATCGACCATGGCGCGCAGAGCAGCATCGTCAATAGCATCGGCCACGAAGGGCTGTATAATGCGATACGCCAAATCCGCATAGGGCAAACCACTCCAGGAGGCGATTTGTGCGCTGTCGTAGTGGGGCAGTGTCTCCGGCACATAGAGACCGCCATCGCTGGCTAAGCCGGTGAGCAATACCTCTTCGAATCCCAGTGCGGGAGCCGTACCCCTGGTACTGATATATTTCACAACGATTTTCCTGTTTTGCTCCGGTTAAAAGCGAGCCTGGTCGTTTTCTGTTTAAGGCTATTCATATTCGATGAGGGTCTGATCGCGGCGGAACCAGTACAGTGAACGCGAACTTATGCATCACTGTGCTAGCCATCCAGTGATTCGACCCGTATGCGAATCACATTGCCAGTGACGCTTTCGAGCGCCTCGATGCCAGACACAGCCTGCATCAGCAAGCCCTCACGCGCCCGGTTTGTCAGCAGAATCAGGGGTACTGTCGCGGCGCCCGACTGTGGTTCTTTCTGGATCAGGGCCTCGATGCTGATACCCGCATCGCTCATAATCTGCGCCACCTTCGACAGTACACCCGGCTGATCCAGCACCTCCATCCGCAGATAAAAGGCAGTGTCCACATCCTCGATGGCCAGAATGGGTTCCGGGGACATATATTGCTGGTGAAAAGCCAGGCAGGGCACACGACTCTCGGGGGAGTTTTCCAGCCCCCTGGCGACATCGATGATGTCGGCCACCAGCGCCGATGCGGTGGGTTCACCGCCGGCGCCGGCGCCGTAATACAGGGTGGGCCCAACGGCATCCCCCTCCACCAATACCGCGTTCATGATGCCGTTGACATTGGCCAGTAGCCGCTGCGCCGGAATCAGGGTTGGATGAACTCGCAACTCGATGCCGCGCTCGGTGCGCCGGGCAATGCCCAGGTGCTTGATGCGATAACCAAGCTCCTCGGCATAGGCGACGTCTTGCAAGTCGATGGCGCTGATGCCCTCGGTATATACCTTGTCGAACTGTAGCTCAATACCGAAAGCATTGGCGGCCAGAATCACCAGCTTATGGGCGGCATCGATACCTTCGACATCAAAGCTGGGATCGGCTTCGGCATAGCCCAACTGTTGCGCCTCAGCCAATACATCATCAAAAGAGCGACCTTTTTCGCGCATTTCCGTCAGGATAAAATTGCCAGTGCCGTTGATAATGCCCGCCAGCCATTCGATGCGGTTGGCCGCCAGTCCCTCCCGCACTGCCTTAATGATGGGAATGCCACCCGCCACAGCGGCCTCATAGGAGATTGTTACGCCTTTTTCAGCGGCTCGCTTGAACAGCTCGTTGCCATGTTCGGCAATAAGCGCCTTGTTGGCGGTGACCACATGCTTGCCGTTATCAATGGCGCGCAACACCAAATCCCGCGCCACATCGCAACCACCAATGGTTTCCACTACGATATCAATATCCGGATCGTCGACCACGCTGAAGATATCGCGACTCACCCGGGTGTCGCCGGTGGGACAATCCGGGTTGTCGCGACGGGCACCCACATGGGTAACCTCGATGCTGCGCCCCGCCCGGGCCTGGATTAGCGCCGCATTGCGGTTCAAAACCCGGTAGCTACCGCCACCGACAGTGCCCAAACCGCAAATTCCGACTTTGACTACCTTCAACATACAAACCTCATGGACTGACAAAAATCGACGACGGACAGGGTTCTGTGCCGCAGCGCCAAAAACCGCGTATTCTCCCTGAAAAACGCTCTGCGAGCCAGTGCCATCAGGCAATCACTACAATTTCTACAATCCCATCTGCTGCGCCAATTTTGCGGGCTCGACATAGCCCTTCAACAAGGTGCCGTCGTCCAGCACGATGCCTGGGGTGCCGCTGAGACCAAACTGACGGGCCAGTGCATACTGGGCATCGATGCTCTGATCCACGCACAGGTTTTCCGCCACTTTGCCGCCACTCTTGAGGGTTGACATGGCTTGCCGCGGATCGTCGGCGCACAGGGCGCTGATCATTTGATTACGCGAGCCATCAAAAATAGGGTAGGAGAAATAGCGCACTTCGATACCCATCTTGTTCAAAGCGGGTACGTCGGCGTGAAACTTGCGGCAGTAACCGCATTTTACATCGGTAAAGACCGCCACCCAGCGCTCGGCGCCCTGCTCCGGGGTGAACACAATCAATTCATCCTTGTCGAATGCCTCGATATCACTCAAGCGCTGGCGCTGGCGCTTGACCTCACTGACATTCTCCAATTTACCCGATGCAGTGGTGAACAGATCACCACTGATAAAATACTCCGCAGTGGACGTGGCGATGAGCAGCGGGCCGTTGAGCATCTGCACATCATAGAGGCCGTCAATGGCGCTCGGGGTCACCGACTGCACCTCAAACCCCGGCATGACCAGGGCAAATTTCTTTTTGATCTGCTGCTCTACCGCGGCGGTGTCAGCTGCGGCCAGCGCCCCGGGGGGGATCAGCACAGCACCGAGCAAAAATACTATACGAAGCACATTTTTCATGGTTAATTGACTCATAGATGGACTCATAGACAGACTCATATTATTGAATGATTGAATGATTGACTCACACTGTTGAATACAATGGATTTGGATCGCGCTTCGGCCATTATGTTCCCGTTAACCCCGGGGATGATGCCGGGCATGCAACTCCTGCAGCCGCGCGCGCGCCACATGAGTATATATCTGCGTGGTGGATAGATCACTATGGCCAAGCAATAATTGAACCACCCGCAAATCCGCACCGTGATTAATCAAATGGGTGGCGAAGGCATGGCGCAGGGTATGGGGGGACAGGGCGGTGCGAATATTGGCCTCCCTCGCATAGTGCTTGATGCGATACCAGAACGCCTGGCGCGTCATCATTGCGCCCCGCCGGGAAGGAAATAACACCTCGCCTTGCGCCGCTGCCACCAACTCCTCCCTGGACTCACGGATATAGCGCAGCAGCCAGTCCCGGGCTTCTTCGCCCATCGGCACCAAGCGCTCCTTAGAGCCCTTGCCCATAATGCGAACCACCCCCTGGTTGAGGTTGACCTGGGATAACTGTAAGGACACCAGCTCACTCACGCGCAAACCACAGGCATAGAGTAGCTCCAGCATCGCCTTATCACGCAAGCCCAGGGGGTCTTGTACCTCCGGCGCTGCCAGCAGTTGTTCTACATCCTGCTCTGACAGGGTTTTGGGCAGCGGGCGGCCGGTGCGCGGGCTATCGATTTCCAGGGTGGGATCCCGTTGGATACGGTTTTCACGCAATTGGTAGCGATAAAAGCCGCGCAGACTGGAGAGCAGGCGAGCACAGGAGCGAGCCGAGGCGCCACTGTGCAACTTATGGGCGAGGTAGTGCTCAATATCCTGCCGCGCCACCGAGACCAGAGCGCGCCCTTCCGGCTCAAGCCACTGCGCGAACTGCAACAGGTCGGAACGATAGGAATCCAGCGTATTGCGAGACAGGCCTCGCTCCATCCACATGGCGTCGATATAGCTTTCGATATCAGG
>CBDUUA010000083.1:0-7717 GCA_965370135.1 uncultured Cellvibrionales bacterium | reverse complement strand
TAAATAAACGACAAATAAACTATAAATAAACAATGGAAAGGGAAAATACCGGCAGTTCAATTGCACATTTCAAGAACAATTGAACTGCCGCGACAGCGAGACTGGTCACTAATTACTGGTCCCTGATAACCGGCCGCAGACGCACTTCAATGCGACGGTTTTCAGAGCGACCTTCCGGGGTATCATTGCTTGCCACCGGGTGAACAGAACCCCAGGATATCGGCACCAGCTGCACCGAGGGAACACCCTGCTGCTCCATATAGGTCACCACACTGGCCGCCCTGGCGCCCGCCAGAAACCAGTTATTGGGATAGCGACCAGCAAGCTCCGCACCGACGGGCACACTATCGGTATTGCCTATGACCAGAATCTGGTAGGGCAATTCTTCCAACTCATCCACCAATTGCTTCAGCACCTGCTGCCCCGACGCCTTTAGCGTGGCCGAGCCAGTGGTAAACAGGACTTCTTCCCCCAGTTGCAACTGCAATCCGTCCTTGAGCAACTCCATCTTGACGCTGCCGGCGGTAATCAACAGTTCCAGCTCTTCAGCGATTTCTTCCTGCTCATCGAGCAGCATCTGAACCTCTTCGTCGCGCAACTCTACCCGCTCATACAGCGCCACATTTTGCTGCATCAGGCTGATGTTTTCCTCAACCACATCATCGTATGTACCCTTGCTGACACAACCGCCCAGCAATACAGCTGCCGATAGCAGGCCCATCGGTATCACAGCGCGGCCTGTCGATAAATCTCGAAACATAATTACTCCTGGCTATTTAGTTAAATACAGTTAAATACAGTTAAAAAAGTTAAGAACCGTTAGACATTATTTGTCGGCGCGCATTTTACTCTGTCTTGACCACTAAAATACAGCACCCAATCGTCGTGATCCATTGTGTCATTGTAAAAGCCCTGACCGGAGCGACTCAGCGACGAAGGCTTGGTGTGGGTGCGAAAATGCATGCCGGTGGTATTGACCCAGACAAAGAACGGCTTGCTATCACTTTGCTTTTTTTATGGTTATAGAAGCTCCTGATTACCCACATTGCTCAGCCAACCAATGTGGCCGAATAAATTCGGCCCTACAGCAGGGTGGGCGGAGTTGTAGGGTCGAATTTATTCGACCAAAGTTATCTCTGCGAAGAACTCCGTCGATACCCTATCGTTTTCTTACATTGGCTGAAGTTTATGGGTAATCAGGTAGAAGCTTATAGATAGGCGCTCGCCAGCTTGCCCACATCAACCCGGGCCCGCAAGCGGCTGGCCAGCAGGTACATGCCGCCCAACTTGCGGTGCAGGAACAGGGCATCAGCGGGCGGCGTATGCCAGTAGTCCTTTTCCACACTGAGCTCCATGCCGATCTCGCCGAGTCGCCGACCGAGGTCGGATTTGGCAAAATCGTAGCCGCCCTCGGTGCGAAACGGCTCTGTCGCCATTAATAACAGATCCAGCAGCAGCTCCCGTTGATCCTCGCGCATCTCCTGCTGGAAATAGCCGATGGCCCTGGCACTGCTAAACACGGCTTCACGATCTTCCGCTATCGCGGCGGCAAAGAATTTTTTATAGGCACTGACGATCTTCTTGGAGTAGGAACGGGTGGCGCCAAAATCGAGTAATACCAGCTGCTCGGTATCGTAACAGTACAGGTAATTGGCAAAATTGGGATCGGTCTGTACCATCTGGAATTCGAATAGCTCGCGAAACAGCAGTTCCATCAACAGGCTCATCGCCCGATCCCTGGTCCGACGAGAAGCTCCCGCCAGCGACTCGATGGGCTCGCCTTCGACAAAGCTCATCGCCAGAATATTTTTGGTGGTCAGCTCGTCCTTGACCTCGGGCAGTACAAACTGCGGCGAGTCGGCCAGCAATTCGCGATAGCGCTTGAGGTATCCGGCCTCCAGAATGTAGTCGGCCTCCTGGTGCAACTGGGCCTTGGCTTCAATCAATAGCGGTGCAATATCGAGCTGCGAAGGCAGCAGGTTCGATATCCTGAACAGGGTCGCGACATTGTCGACATCGCTGTCGATACTCTTGCGCACCCCCGGGTATTGAATTTTTATGGCCAGCCGCTCGCCCGACTGGGACATGGCCTCGTGTACCTGGCCAATGGAGGCCGAGGCTACCGGAGCATAGGAAAAATGGTAAATTTTATCCTCCCAGTCGTCGCCCCAATTCTTTTCCAGCTCCGCCACCACTTGCTTTACCGGCATGGCCTGCGCATCCGAGCGCAGCCGCGACAATATTTCCGTGAGCTGGGCAGGCAGCACATCACCGGCGTCCATCGACACTAGCTGCCCGACTTTCATGGCCGCCCCCCGCAGGTTGGCCAACTGATCGGCCACGCGACGGGCATTGGCGGGAGTCAGCAATAACTCATTGACCTTGGGGCGCTTGCCCTGGGCCAACTGGCGCCCGCCCTCGGCCAACATACCACCGGCTACGCCGGACGCCAGCCGCACCATACGAGAGAGCCGGGAAATCCGGTTTGACGGTACCGCCGCTGCTTTTTTTGCTTTCGACTTAGGTTTATCAGGCGTCATGGGTTTATCAGGCATCATGATTCCCGGGGCAGCCGCACTATCCAGGAGCCGTCCTCCAGCCACCTTCCGCGCAACTCTGTCATCATGCCGGTGAATCTTATTTTCAGGCTCGAAAGCAAGGTGCTGCCCTCCTTGGGTTTTACTTCGGGTGGGGTTTTGCAAAGACGACGAGTGTAGCCGCGTAGCCGCAACAAAAGCAACGACTTTGGCAGTGCAGATCGACCAGGAGCCTGTCCGAGAATGGACGGCCCTCCTAATTTACCCGCTCCAGACGCGCCAGGCGGCGGCGCAGTTGCTTGAGCTCATCCATTAAATCGAGGGCCAGCGCCACCCCCGCCAGGTTGACTTCAAGCTCCCGCTGCAACCGCAATGCGGTGCGGGCTCGAGGCAGACTATCCCCCGAGAAGCGCCAATCGCCAGTGCTACCATTGAGGGGTTCCAGAATGCCCTCGTCCACCAGCGCAACAATGTGCTCGGTCTGAACGGTACAGGCACAGCAAATCTCCTCGAGGGTAAAGAAGGTGGTCTCACTCACCACCAGCCCGATCAGGGCCCGGGAATTCTTCTGCATCGTCATACCTCCAGCTCTGCCCTTGGGTTAAACGCCATGTCCCGCTCCATTTGACGATACAGCGCTTTGCTGGCCTCGTCAGCCGCCGGTGGCAGCGCGATCTTGACCACGGCATACAAATCACCGGCAGTTTTACCGGGCAGTCCACGGCCCTTCAAGCGCATCTTTTTCCCCGCCGCGGTATTCGCCGGTATATTGAGTTCCACAACCCCTGCCGGCGTCGGCACCCGCACCCGCGCACCGAGGGCGGCTTCCCAGGGCGCCAGTGGCAATTCCAGGTACAGGTCGAAATCTTCAACACTGTAAAGGCGATGGGGCTTGAATTCTACTTCCAGATACAAATCCCCCGCCGCACCACCACCAAAGCCAGGGCTGCCCTGGCCCGACAAACGAATTTGCTGGCCGGCTTTAATGCCTGCAGGTATCCGCACATTGAGCGTGCGAGCCTGGGTGCGCACATGGCCCTGCTCATCCACCATGGGAGACTGCAGGGTAATGGCGCGCTCGGCGCCACTGAAGGCGTCCTCGAGATCGATCAGGATGCGGGCATGGTGATCTTCTCCCCGGGACTGAAAGCCGGCTCCGGCACCACCAGCACCATGGGCAGGGCCAGCGCCGCGGCCGAAAATCGACTCAAAAAAGTCACTGAATCGGGCTGACTCGGCGCCGCTAAAACCACCGCTGTATTCAAAGCCCGCATCCCAGTCCGGCGGCGGCCTGAAATCCTGGCCTTGCTGCCAGTTGGCGCCCAGTTGATCGTACGCCGCGCGTTTTTCCGGGTCTTTGAGCACCTCGTTGGCCTCACCCAACTCCTTGAAGCGGGCATCGGCATCGGCCTCTTTACTCACATCCGGATGGTATTTGCGAGCCAGTTTACGATAGGCGCGCTTGATCTCATCCTGGGTGGCATCCCGGGACACCCCCATGATTTCGTAGTAATCCTTGAACTCCATCTTCTCTCCTGCGGGCTTGTGATCTTCCGGATCAAGCTATAGTGGCATAGCCACTATAGGTGTAGCCGACAATCCTGGGGGTCTTGGGCACATACTCGGTTTGGAGTTCAGCGATGGCAAAGCCTGCCGCCTCCAGGCACTGGGTGATGGGGCGGTTGATATTGCAGCCGCCGGCGAATTTTTTCCAGCTCGGATTGATGCGGTTTTGCCAACTTCGCACCCCGGCATCGGGCGCGCGACCGTGCTCACAAAATATCAATTTGCCACCGGGCACAAGTACTCGCCGCATACCCTTCAGGGCAAGGCGCCAATCCGGGATGGTGCACAGGGTATAGGTCAGCAACACGGTATCGACGCTATGATCCTCCAGCGGAATCTCTTCCCCCGGCAAGTCCAGCCACCTGACCTCAAAGGGCGCCGCGTCGATATGGGGCTGCGCCAGATGCCGCATGCCGTGACAGGGCTCCAGCCCCCACACCATCTCGACCCGATTCGGATCGTAAAAAGACAGGTTGTGGCCGGGCCCCATGCCGACCTCCAGCACCCTGCCCTCAGCCTGCGGCACCACCCTGCGGCGCTGATGTTGAATGATCTTATTGCCACAGGCCATATCGATAAAATGGGGAAGAATTTTTTCGTTGTAAAATCCCATATTCATAGCTACCTGATTTGTTACGTTTGTTCCGGAGCCTATTTTGTTCCGGAGCCTATGATGACACAAACAGTGGCCCGGCTAAAAGCACGATTTGGGCGTGTGCAGGCGCATCATTCAGGCTAGAATCGCCCCATCCATCGACGCAGATAAACGCAGATAGAAAGGCAAGTGAAACCCATGTTGAAATCCAGATTGAAACCCTTATTGAACCCCTTATTAAAAAAGGGCCTGCTCGGTTTATTACTGGCACTGGTTGTCGGCGCTCTCTACCTCAACTATGGCAAACAGCCCACCGCCATTGACCACAACACCTACAGCTCCCATCTACTGCAACCAGGGCCCTACCAAGTGCAGTCGGAAGACGTCGAGTTCATCGACAGCTCTCGCCCTACCCAGGCCAGCGGCGACTATCCCGGCAGTGACTCACGGCGCCTGCTGACTCGCATCTGGTGGCCACTCGGCGATGCGCTGCAACAGCGGCAACCGCTGCTGATCTATAGCCACGGTTTTTTGTCATCCCGGATTGGCGGTAGCTATCTGGCGGAAAACCTGGCCAGCCACGGCTATATCGTCGCGGCTGCAGACTACCCCCTATCCAACTACGACGCCCCCGGACCACAACTGGTAGAGGATGTGGTCAACCAACCCGGTGATGTCTCTTTTATCATCGACCAACTGCTACAGCGCAGCCGCACCGAGGGCGATACCCTCTACCGCGCCATCGATGAAAGCCGTATTGCCGTCGCCGGGCTATCCCTGGGCGGCATGACCACGTCGCTGGTGGCCTTTCACCCCACCATGAGTGATGCTCGCATCGATGTCGCCATCTCCATAGCCGGGCCGAGCTTTATGTTCAGCCGCCGCTATTATGAGCACCGCCAGCTACCCTTTATGATGATCGCCTCGCCCATCGACGCCATGCTGGAGTACACCGCCAACGCCCGCCCCATCCTGCAAAATGTCGACAACGCGGTGCTGGTGACTATAGCGGAGGCATCCCACGCGGGCTTCTCTGCCCAGGCCACCGCCCTGCGCTGGATGAGCAATCCGGATCAGATCGGCTGCTGGATGCTTGAACGCAAAGTGGATACCACCCCAAGGAAGGAGTGGTACGATCTGATCGGCAGTGCCGAACAAGGCATACTGCACGTTCCCGCCCCGCCGGTGTGCGCCACCGACCCACTGCCGGCCGCCATGAATCCCATCCGCCAGCACTGGATGACCACACTGGCCGTCAGCAGCTTCCTGCAAAGCCAGTTTGCCGTTGACGCCGATGAGCGACAGCGACACCAGAACTTCCTGCTGCAGCAATTGGCCTATGAAAATCCTGAGGTCAAAGTTGAGTTGGCTGCACCCCACAGCCAATCCAGGGTCACCGTGCACTAAAATTAGAACAGCGCGGATTAGCCTCTCTTTTGGGCAACTATTGTTACTATCAATCAATCGTTACTATCAATCGTTACTATCAATCTGCCCAACTGCGGATTCCAGGTTTAAAGACCCCCAGAAGCCGTTTTCAGCGGCTCCTCTTCACTATCGGTAGCAGCCGCTTCCGGCTCACCGGGCTCGACCCCATGGTCTTCTTCGTCCTCCGCTTTGGCGCCGGGGGGCAGTTTATACCAATGATAGCCGCCCCGACCCAGTTCCTGACCGATGCGGTAAAGCTCGACCATGGTGTCCTTATCAACGGCCTCTTTCGAATTATCGACGAAATCATCGGGAATATAGGCCAGGTTAAAGTCGATATTATCCCGCTGGGCGCCAACGTAAATCCGGTAGAGATCTCCCAGGCCCTGGGTACGCATCAGGGAATTCAGGGATCGAATGCCTATTTTTGTGGCTTTTCTATCCACTACCGCCCACTGCGGATTTATCTGGGCATTCCTGATCACATAGAGTGTGGGCCTGCCCTCAACCTTCAGTTTTTCAGTGAGCAGGGCCCAATCCATCCCCAGGGGATAGACAAATACCTGATTGGCCACGCCGCCGTCTACATGCATTTCGTCGTAAGTCTCGCCGTTGGCTGCCACCGAAATGACCTCCGGGGGAAACGCCACCGGCAGCGATGCGGAGGCCATAATGACTTGGCGTACCAGGTCGTATTTGTCGGGATGATCGCTGGCCGCGATAGTGCCCAGATTCCACATAACCGGTCGCGCGGCGTCGAGATTGGTGGTGCCTACAATCAGCATACGGCCGAGTCGGTGCTGCGCTGCAATCTCGTCAATCAAACTATCCGGCAAATAGTGTTTGATCATGGCGACGAATCCGGACACGTCCGAGACCGAGTCGCCGCCCATAATTGCAAAAATATTCTTCCTGCGGAACAAATCCTTGGTGCTGTGCTCGGTATAGACTTCCTTGATGATATGGTCGTATTCGGGTCCCAGGAAGGCATAGGGCGCTATCAGCGCACCGGTACTGACACCACTGACCATGGTAAACGTCGGCCGATCGCCGCGCTCGGCCCAGCCAGCCAATAAACCGGCCCCAAAAGCCCCCCGTGAACTACCGCCCGACAGGGCCAGGTAATGGTGCTCCCGTCCGTAAATGCCCTTGAATTCTGCCTGTAACTGTTCATCGTTCATATCAAGAAGTTGGAAGTAACCCTCTGACGGCACATCACCCCATTCCCGGGCGCCGGGAATGCCCTCCACGCCCGCTTGCTCCGTCAGCTCCTTGGGCACCTGTGCACGAGGTACAGTAGAACAGCCCTGCACAACGAACAATACGGTAAAAACGACTGCGTAAAAGCGGACACTCCGCGATTGATTGATACTGGCCATTGCGCTGTGGTTAACCTCTGTCGATGATCGAAGATCCGGGGCGGCATTAAATCACGCCTGCCTCATTGACTCCAATGTCTGCGTTCAGGCTTATTTCATATTGGAGAAGGCTGGGGGAAGCATAGCAGTATGCCTAGGGAAATCGGTAAGATGCGTTGCGATGGCAAGCAGGATATGCGCTATGAACTATCAAGACTACATTGAGATTACAC
>CBDUUA010000082.1:0-7720 GCA_965370135.1 uncultured Cellvibrionales bacterium | reverse complement strand
TAGCCTCGGCTTTTTCACCGATTTCCTGGCAGCTCTGCCGGCCCATCCTGCGAGCCTTTGCATTAGTATGATTCTCGGCGGCTGCTGTCAGGGTCACCCGGGCGCGGGACTGTTATGGTAGGATAAACCGATGTGAAGCCGCACCCGGCTATGAGGTTTTTTCTTGCTGACTCCCCAAACTATCGCGGTATTTTGTATCTTTGTGCTCTGCGCCTGCAGTCACCCCATTGAGATTGTCGGCGACGGTGATGTGTTGTCCGCTACCGGCACTCGAAACTGCTATCTGGAGGACTACGCCGCAGGCAGGGATAGCTGCGCTCGCAACCTGGTTGTCGAAGGGTATTTCGAAACCTATTACGCCATGCCCAGGAGGGGCTGGAAATTCACCAGTTGGGGAAACTACTGTGAGGGCTCAGGCTCCGCAGAATGCAGTTTTAAACTCGGTGCTGTTACGGTAATGCAACATTGGGGCGCCTCTGTGCCGCCATTGATAGCGGTGTTTAGTCCAATCAGTCAAACCGGGCTTGAACAACCGGTAGCCGACTCCGACCCGGTCGATCAACGCGAAGCCGCAGAGAAAGAAGCTGCCCGTATCGTCACCGAACAAGCTACTCGAATTGCTGCGGAGAAGGCAGCTGCGAACAAGGCCGCCGAACCAGCGGCTGCAATTGCTGCCGAGCAGAAATCTGCGATCAAGGTCGCTGAACAGCCCAGCGCTACTGTTGCTGAGCAGAGCACTGCAATCCCCAATGGAGTTGCCAAGGTAGTGGGGTCTGCCAAATTAAGATGGTCAATACCGGTGACCCGACAAGACGGGGCGCCGCTAAGACCAGCCGAGTTAGCTCACTATGAAATATACTTCACGGCACAGTCTACCGGGCAAAAGAAAATGGTGGTGGTAAATAACCCTATGCAGGCCAACCATACCGTCTCCAATTTGCCCCCGGACGTTTATCGCTTTGCCATGGTTGCCGTGGATAAAAGCGGTCTTTACAGCAAGTTGTCGGCCACGGTGACTTTAAAAATAGGTGGCGATTTCTAGATTGAATGGGGCGCCTGCAGAAAATCAGGAATTAAAGTTTTTCACCGCAATCAATAGCTGACGACAGGTGACTTGACCGACCAGTTTGCCGTATTCGACCACGGGCCGCCGCCGATGTTTCTGTCGCAGCATATCCTGGGCCAGTTCAACGATATTATCATTGGCGTTGGCGAGAACCAGATTGTCGCGGGTCATGTATTCGCTTACGCGGCCAACCCCGCCCTCGTTATAGGTGGTGCTCAATATGGCGCGCATGCAGTCGAGTTCTGACAGGATACCCACCAGCCTGTTGTTATCGTCGACCACGCACAGACCGGAAATTTTATGGTCGGTAATCAGCTCGATCGCTTCGAACAGATTGGCATCGGCATTCACTCGCACCGGGTTGGTGAGCATGTGGTCTCGTAGTTTAACGGAATGTAGCATGGTGAACCCCTGGCCCTGAGGCCTCTCTAATCCTGTAAACCGGGGTTTACAGGTTAATGGATAGCTCTATTAGTAGATAGCTCTAATAAATAGCACTAATAAATAGCACTAATAAATAGCGCTTAGGTAATCCATTAGTGATTGCGGAAATATGCCCAAGTATAACATCAGGTAAATGAGCACATAAATAACCGCGCGACCTATGCTCAAGGTGGCGCCATGTCCATGGGCCGCATCCTCGGCGCAGGGCTGGCTCATGGCAAAGACAATTCGAAGATAATAAAAGATACCGATACCGCTGCCCACCACCAGCGCGGCAATCAGTCCCCACAAAGCGCTGCCGATACCCGCTTGGAAGATGTAGAACTTGCCGATAAATCCGGCGGTGAGCGGTATGCCGGCCAGTGACAGCATCGCCAGCGTCAGTAGCAGGGCCAGCATGGGCTGGCGCCAGAACAGCCCGGTAAGGTCCGCAATCTGCTCGCATTCGCCGCTGTCACTGTCGCTTTGCAGTATGCCGACCAGGGCGAAGGCGGCCAGGGTTGCAGTCATATAGGCCAACAGATAATAGGCGGAGACCTCTATCACCCACTGGCGGTCACTGTTGTGGGCGCCGGCGACAACAACGATAAGCAGGTAGCCCATATGGGCGATGGATGAGTAGCCGAGCAGGCGTTTGATGTTCTGCTGTTGCAAGGCCAGCAAGTTGCCCACCAGCATGGAGGCGATTGCCAGCACCGCGATGCCGGAAACCAGCGCCGGAGTGTTAAAAAAACCGGCATCGAGATACCAGCGCAGCATGGCGACAAAAATAGCGGCCTTCGATACCGTGGCGAGGAAGCCGGATATCGGTGCCGGCGCGCCCTGATAAACGTCCGGGGTCCACATGTGAAAGGGCACCACGGACAGCTTGAACGCCAGGCCCGAGAAAATAAAGACCCCGGCAGTGACCAGTATGATCGGGCTGCTGGTGGTGGTGCCACTGCTGAGTCGCTGTCCGATAGTGGCAAACTCCAGGCTGCCGGTGGCGCCATAGAGCAGGGCAAAGCCAAACAGCAGGGTCGCCGAGGCGGCGCCGGACAAGACCAGGTATTTGATGGCGGCTTCCAGCGGCAGTTTGCCGCGATCCGGATAGGCGATCAGCGGGTAGAGGGCGACTCCCAGCAATTCCAGACCCAGCAACAGGGATGCCAGGTGGCTGGCATAGGCGAGCACCACAGCACCGAGGGTGGCCAGCAGCAGCAGTAAATAGTATTCCTCGCTGCCCTCGGGTTCGCGCAGGTAGTCCCGTGATAACAGTGTTACCACGACGGCGGCGCTGATAAAAAGCAGGCTGAACATCTGGCTGTAGTCGTCGGCTGTCAGCAGCGGCGTGACCTGGCCGTGGTGATGCGCTGACAGGCAGCTCAAGGCCGTCGCGATGAGGGTGAGCAGTGCGATATTCCACGACCAGTCGGGGTTGCGTTGAATGGCAATCTGCAGCATCAGTGTGATCACTCCGAGGCTGAGCACCAGTAGCGGTAACAGGGCCAGGAAATCAACCGCCTTCATGGTCTGGCCCCGCCATCGTTGACCAGCTGCGACAGACTATCCAGCACCGGTTGTGTCAGCTCGAATACCGCCTGGGGATAGACGCCCAACCACAGCAGGCCGACGATCATCACCGCCATGGTGGCCATTTCACGGGGGCCGTAATCCGCTAGCTCGCGGCTGCTGTCGGCTTGCCCCTGGAAGGTCCGCTGCATCATGATCAGGGCGTAGATGGCGGCGGTTATCAATCCCAGCGCGGCCAGTGCCGCCGTCAGCGGGCTGACTTCGAACAGGCCCAACAGCACCAGGAATTCGGCGACAAAGTTGCCCATGCCCGGCAGGCCGAGGGAGGCTATTGCGAAGAACATCGCGGTTGCACCCATGCGTGGCATATTGTGCCAGAGCCCCCCCATCAGCCGCATATCCCGGGTATGCAGGCGCTGTTGCAGTGCGCCGGCGATCATGAACAACGCTGCTGTGCTCAGGCCATGGGCCAGCATTTGCATCACCGCACCCTGCAGTGCCAGGCTGTTCCAGGCATAGATGCCCAGCAGTACGAAACCCATGTGGCTGACGCTGCTATAGGCCACCAGGCGCTTGAAATCGGTTTGGGCGAAGGCCAGCACCGCGCCGTAAATGATACCGGTGACGCCCATCGCCATGGCGACGGGGGCAAAGGCCAGCGACTGCTCGGGAAACAGCGGCAGGGTAAAGCGGATCAGGCCGTAGGCGCCGGTCTTCAATAATATGCCCGCCAGTATCACGCTGCCGGCGGTGGGCGCCTGGGTGTGGGCATCCGGTAGCCAGGTGTGAAAGGGGAAGGCGGGTAGTTTGACGGTGAAGGCAAGGAAGAAACCCAGCATCACCCAGAAGCCGAGTTCGCCACCGATGTGGGTGCCCAGTAAATCGAAATAGGAAAAACTGAGCTGGCCTGTTGCGCTACTGTGGATGTAGACCAGCACCAGGATGGCGAGCAGCATCAACAGACCGCTGATCTGGGTAAACAGGAAAAACTTCATCGCCGCGTAGGCCTTGTTTTCATGGCCCCAGATGACGATGAGGAAAACCATGGGTACCAGCATGACCTCCCAGAACAGAAAAAATAAAAACAGATCCAGCGCCAGGAATACCCCCAGCACCCCGGCCAGTATCCACAGCAGGTTGGCCTGGAAAAAGCCCGGGCGGTAATCGATCTCGTCCCAGGATGAGATCACGGCAATGCCCCCCAGCACCAGCGTCAGCACCACCATCACCAGGCTGAGGCCATCCAGCGCCAGCTCGAAGCTAATGCCGAAGTGGGGTATCCAGTCGGCCCGGTAGTGGATTAGCCAGGTGCTTGCGTCCCGCGCATCGGGTACCAGCTGCAATTGATCGCTGGAGAAATTGGCAACGGTAGCGAGGAAATAGAACAAGGCCAGGGCGATGACGCACAGGGATATCCAGCGCGGCGCCTTGTCGTCCCGCCGCTCCGACAGGCCCGCCAGCACACCGCCGGCCAGTAGTAGCACAATGAGATGCCAGAGAATCACGACATCCCCCCCAGACCGATCGCCAACAGTGCGATCACCCCCATAATCATACTGGTGGCATACCAGCGCAGGCGTCCGTTTTGGCTGCTGTTGGCAACGGCGTTCAGCCACAGGCTAGTGCGGGCGATGGCATTGACTATTCGATCGACGGGGTCCTTGCGTAGCAGATCCGCCAGCGCCAGGTAAGGCCGCACCCAGAGCCGGTAGTAGAGTTCGTCGAAGCGCCATCCAGCCAGCCACAAGCTCGACCAGCGCTGGCCGCGGGGGCTGTTGGCGAGTGTATCCAGCGATACCTGCTTGCTGATATAGACGGCATAGGCCAGCCAAACCCCGACTATGGGCACGATGACGGCGATACCGTGAACTAGAAAACCGGCGTGATTATCCGTGGCTACCGGAAAAACGCCGGCTACCGGTATGGCTATCCAGCCGCCGGCCATCGCCAACAGACACAGCACTGCCAGGGGCGCCGCCATTCGCCAACCGGGTTGTTTATCGGGGGCTGTCTGCATCTCGCCGAAAAATACCAGGAACACCAGGCGAAAACTGTAAAAAGCCGTTAGCAATGCTCCCAGCAAACCGCCCAGCCATAACAGCGGGCCGATGCCGGGGGCTTGCCAGGCTGCCAGCAGAATCGCGTCCTTGCTGTAGAAACCCGAGGTGAAGGGCAGGGCGGCCAGCGCAGCAGCACCGATCAAAAAGCTCCAGAACACCAGCGGTAAGCGCCTGCGCAGGCCGCCCATGCGGAATATATCGTGCTCGTGGTGCAGGCAGTGAATGACAGCGCCGGCGGCCAGGAATAGCAGCGCCTTGAAAAAGGCGTGGGTCATCAAATGAAACACGCTGGCGCTCCAGGCCCCCACGCCAAGGCCCAGGAACATATAGCCAATCTGGCTAATGGTGGAATACGCGAGGATGCGCTTGATATCCCGTTGCACCAGTGCAGAGCAAGCCGCCATCAGCGCAGTCAACAGGCCTATCAGGGCGACGGCCATCAGGGTTGGCGGCGCCAGCAAGAACAGTTCGTGGGTGCGCGCAATCAGGTAGACGCCGGCGGTGACCATGGTGGCGGCATGGATCAGGGCGCTGACCGGGGTGGGGCCCGCCATCGCATCGGGTAGCCAGGTGTGCAGCGGCAGCTGCGCAGATTTGCCGACTGCGCCGCCCAATAGCAGTGCCGTGGCGATGATAACCATGGTGTCGCCCTGAGCCCAATGATTGTTGGCGGTAGCCATCATCGGCTGGATTTGCAGCGTACCCAGTTCGGTAAATAACAACAGCAGTCCCAGGGCCATGGCGGTATCGCCCACGCGGGTCACGATAAAGGCCTTGCGCGCGGCAGCGCCGTTGGCGGCATCGCGATACCAGAAGCCCACCAACAAGTAGCTGCAAAGTCCGACGCCCTCCCAGCCGAGATAGAGCAGTAGCAGATTGTCAGCCATCACCAGGATTAACATGGCGGCGACAAACAGGTTCATATAGGCAAAATAGCGACTGTAGCTGTCGTCCTCCTGCATAAACTCGGTGGAGTAGAGATGAATCAGGAAGCCGACGCCGGTGATGATCGACATCATCACCACGGTCAGGCCGTCGATATAGAAGGCGATCTCCGGACTAAAATCGCCAATGCTCATCCAGGTCCACAGGGGTATTTGCAGCGGCTGCGGATCCGCGATAAAAACCCGCGCCACCGCCAGTACACTCAGTGCCGCCATGCCGACAGCGCCCGCGCCCAGCAGGGCGATTAAACGTCGCGGCAATAGCGAGCCAAAAAGCATCAGGGTGACGGCGCTCAATAGTGGCAGCAGCGGGATCAACACCAGGGTTGTCGTCATCTCAACCTCGCATCCTGTCGGCACTGTCCATATCCAGCGACTTGAATCGTCGCTGCACCTGCAGCACCAAGCCCAGGCCTACCGAGACCTCGGCTGCCGCCACGGTCAGGATCAGCATGAATATCACCTGGCCGTCGGCCTGGCCCCAGTAGGCCCCTGCGGCCACAAAAGCCAGTGCCGAGGCATTGAGCATAACCTCCAGTGACAGCAGCATAAAGATGATGTTGCGCCGACTCATAAGGCCCACCAGACCACAGGTAAACAGCAGCGTGGCGAGCAGTAGTACATGCTCCAGGGGGATTTGCAGGCCCGGCATCAGCGCTCTCCTTCACTGCGGTCGATAAAGCCACGGCCGAGATGGTAGGCGCCGACCAGCCCGGCCAGCAACAGCATGCTGGCGATTTCGACGGCGAGTACGTAGGGGCCGAACAGGGTCAGGCCCACCTCCTTGGGCGATATTGCGATACCCGGGGTGACAGCATCGACATGGACCAGGATAGCGAGCATCTCCAGCAGCAGGATGGCCGCCAGCACCGACGGCAGCACCCAGGCCCGTGGCTGCAGCCACTGGCGCTCCCGCTGTTCTCCGGCCTCGCCCAGGTTCAGCATCATAATGACAAAGATAAACAGCACCATGATGGCGCCCGCGTAGATGACGATTTCCAGGGCTGCCGCAAAGGGCGCGCCGAGTAGAAAGAAAATCACTGCCACCGCCAGCAGGGAGACGATCAGGAAGATCAGTGCGTGGGCGGCATTGGCGCGGGTCAAGGCCAGTACGGTTGCCGCCAGGGCGACGATTGCGGCTATGTAGAACAGTACACTCATCATGGCAGCAGACTCTTGACATCGATCGGTACGGCCTCATTACGGGCCTCACCCTTGTCCTTGCCGGCAATTTTGAGACCGGAAACCCGATAGAAGTTGTAGTCGGGATACTTGCCGGTGCCGGCGATTTGCAGGTGCTGTTTTTCATATACCATGCTCTGGCGCTGGTATTCGCACATTTCAAAATCGGGGGTCAGTTGTATGGCATAGGTAGGGCAGGCCTCCTCGCACATCCCGCACAGTATGCAGCGCGAGAAGTTGATGCGGAAAAACTCGGGGTACCAGCGCCCGTCCTCTTTGACACCCTGTTGCAAGGCGATGCAATCCACCGGACAGGCGACCGCGCAGAGATTACAGGCGACGCAGCGCTCCTCGCCGTCGGGATCCCGGGTCAGCACGATGCGGCCGCGATAGCGCGGTGCGAGATAGGGCTTTTGTTCCGGGTATTGCACGGTCTCTGCCCGGCTAAAACTGTGCAGGAGAATGCGCCACATGCTGCGAAATTGTGAGAGCACTGCTTCAATCATGTTCCT
>CBDUUA010000081.1:0-7750 GCA_965370135.1 uncultured Cellvibrionales bacterium | reverse complement strand
GATCCGGTGAGGCCTCCTGACCCGGTGACGCCTCCTGACCCGGTGACGCCTCCTGGTTGTCACCACCATCTTCATTGTTATTGTTGCCCTCGGCTTGCTTCTCCTTTTCGCTGGGGTCGCCGGGGTCGCCCTGGTCACCGGATTCGCCATCTTGCCCCGAATCCTTATCGCCCTGCTGGTCTTCAGGTTTTTTCTCGTCATCGGGGTCTTGCCCGGATTGCTGCTGTTTTTGTTGTCGCAGGGCTTCTTCTACCTGTTGCTTATTGCTGGCAGCGTCGGCGTTGTCAGGATCGAGCTCCAGGGCGCGTTGGTAGGCTGCCAGCGCCGCTTCGAGTTCGCCCGCCTGTGCCAGGGCATTACCGCGATTGTAGTGGGCGGTGCTACTGTCCTCCTTGGCAAAAGCTTCGGCGGCGGCGTCGTAGTCCCCCGCGCGATAGCGCGCCACGCCACGCCATTGTTCATCGGCAAATGCCTCGGCTGCTTGCTCCGGCTGCTCTTGTTCCAGTAACCGCTGTCCTTGTTGATCATCGGTCTGCCACAGGTCGCGCCAGGAAAGGGCGTAGCTATCGGCCGCCGGCAGCATCAGTGCGGTCGCGCACAAGCCCAGCAGCCAGCCGCGGCGGAATGCCAGTAATGCCAGCGGCAATATACCGAGAATCAACCAGGGGCCGGCATCGAGCCAGCTATCGAACTGCTGCTCGGTGTCGAGGGCATGGTGGTCGTTGAGAGCTTTGTCTGCGGGGTCGGCTTGCAATAATCTTTCGATATCGCGATCGCTGTAGCTGCTGGCCTGATAACGGGCGCCGATGCTCCGGGCCCAGGCGGCCATTTCGTCGCCGTTGAGCCCGGCCACTACCACTTCACCCCGGGAATTTTTGAGGAAACCGCCCTGGGTCAGGGGAATCGGTGCGCCGGCCTCAGTGCCGATGCCGAGAATACTGAGCTTGAGCGGCTGCTGCATCAGCAGTTTCTCCAGGGGGCTAAAATCGGCCGACGGAATGCCGTCGGTGACGAATAAAACCCGTGCACTCTGTGTTGGGCTGTTAGCGACTAATTCCGCTGCCAGTCGTAGTGCCGCCAGCGGCTGGTTACCGATGCTGGGCATCATCGCCGGGGCCAGTGCGGGTAGCAGCAGCTCGATGGTTTTGGTGTCGTCGGTCAGCGGTGTCACCGTGTGGGCATTGCCGGCATAGGCGATCAGCGCCGTCAGCCCCTCTTGCCTGAGCTTCAGGATATCCCGTATCTCACGTTGCGCCTGCACCAGTCGTGAGGGCGTGATATCAGCAGCGTACATGGAAGGGGACAGGTCCAGCAGAATGATGAGAGCATCCTGCTTTTGATAAGTGGGTTGTGGCAGCTTCTGCCAACTGGGGCCAGCCAGTGCCACGATAGCGAGTAACCAGGCCAGTGCCGCCAGCACCACGGGGACTCGACTCGCCGGGCTAACGCTGCCTCCGGTGAGTGGCGCCAGCAACTCACTGTCGATGACCTGTTGCCAGCTGCCCCGAGGACGGTAGTAGCGCCATAGACTGACGACCAACAGCGCGCAGGGCAGCAGGGCCAGTAGCCACAAGGGTCGCAGAAAGTGAAATTCCGATAGGTTAGTCACGGGAGCGCCCTGGCAGCGTCATGCGGGGTAGGCCAACCCAGGCTGCTATTGCCAAACTGCAAACAAGGGCCAGAGCCAGCGGCCAGTGGGCCAGGGAGGCGCGGGGGCGGAACATCAATTGGTCTTCCCCGGTGGGCTCCAGTTGATCCAGCAGGCGGTAGATATTCTCCAGGTCCCGGGTGTTGGTCGCCCGGAAATAGCGCCCGCCGGTAAGGTCGGCGATCTGCCGCAGGCTGTTCTCATCGAGATCGGCGGAGGGGTTGATGCGCCGCGCCCCCAGGGGCGTGCCAAAAATACCCGGGATTTCCATTTCATTGGCGCCGACGCCAATGGTATAAATCTTGATGCCGGCGGTGGCCGCCAATTGCGCCGCCTTGACCGGCTCAATAGTGCCGGCGGTATTGGCGCCGTCGGTGAGCAATATGATCACCCGGCTGGGCTCCGGCCGATCCAGCAATCGTTTCACCGACAGCCCAATCGCATCGCCGATGGCGGTGTACTTGCCGGCAAAGCCGGGCTGGGCCTCCAGCAGTAGTGTGCGCAAGGTGGTGACGTCAAATGTCAGCGGGACATGGCTATAGGCCTGGCTGCCAAACAATATCAGGCCCAGCTTGTCCCCCCGGCGGCGATCGACGAACTCACTGACAACGGATTTCACCGCATCGATCCTGGCAGCGGCCCGCCCATTGACCTCCATGTCCTCGATCGTCATCGACTCTGAGATGTCGACAGCCAGCAGCATCTCCCTGCCGGATATCGTCTGGCTGACAGGTTCTCCGAGCCAACTCGGTTGTGCGGCTGCCAGCAGCAGCGCCAGCCAGATCAGCGCCAGGCCAAGGGCTGTCAACAGGGAGCTGCGAGTTGCGTTGCTGTGCCTGCTCTCGAGTTGTTGCCAGTCATTGAAGAAGGGCGCCCACAGCACCATTTGCTGGCGCCGCGCAGCGGGTGCTATCAGCCATACTAAAATCGGCAGCGGTGAGAGCCAGAGTATTTTGGGTAGTTCCAGTGACAACATGGGCGGTTTAAAACTTCTCCTGATCTTCGATCCATTGCCGTGCAAAGCGGTAAAAAACGGCGGTGTCGGTTTGTGGGCGCCGGCTATGGGCCTGGCTGAGGGTGGCCTTGATATCCTCTCGCGTGGCGGCGCTTTGATCGCGCCCCAGGAATTCACCCCATTGCTCACCGCTGAGGGAGGCGACCTGATCCGGGCTATAGCATTGCATCGCCACGCGTTTGAGCAGGGCCGATACCGATTGAATAAAAACTGTACTGTCTTGTTGCTGCTGGTATTGTTGATAGTAGTGATCGAGTTCACCCAGCGCGGCGCTTCGATATCGACGTTGCGGTTTACGTTTCAAATAGGGGCGCAACCAGCGCCACAGCAGGGGTGACAGCAATAGCAGCAGCGCCAGCAGCCACCAGCCGGGCGCCGGCGGCCACCAGGCGGAGGGCTCCGGCAGGTGGATGTCCTTCAGGTTTGCCAGCGGTGAATCAGGCAACACGGGTTCTCCTGCGGGCGCGTTGAAACAGTTTTGACAGGGAGTCCAGCGCATTGTCCGAGGTGGCGATTTCCGCCAGGGGGATACCGAGTCGACCCAGTTCCGAGTGCAGATCCGCCGCTCGGCGCGCTGCTTGTTCGGCATACTGCCGTCGACTGCGCTTGTTACCGGTATCGATTTGCAGCTCCCGGGCGCCGTTACTAATACCGTTACTGATGCCGTTACTGATACCGTTACTGATAGTGTAGAGTCCCTCGGGGGGTAGCTCGCGCTCCAGCGGGTCGTAGACTGCAAACGCCGTGATGCTGTTGTGACGGGATAATTCATACAGCTGACGCAAACCATCCTCGTCCAGGTCAGAAAAATCCGCAATGATGTAAATGGAATTGCCGGTTTTTGCAATACGGCGCAAATCAGACAGGGCGTCGGTAAAGCTGATCCGGGTATCGCCGCTCAAGTCCTGCCGCTGGAGCGTCCGATTGACTTGATCCAGTGCCGCCAGCATGGTCAACACGGCTTTGTCACTATTTTGCGGCTTGATTTCCCGAACCTCCCGATTGCTGAGGATGAAACCGCCGACCCGGTCTTTGCGCTTGAGCGCCGACCATGACAACAGCGCCGCAATATTGGCTGCCTGCACCGATTTGAAGCGACGCCGACTGCCGAAAAACATGGTGCTGCGCTGGTCGCAGAGAATCAATACCGGGCGCTCCCGCTCCTCGGTAAAGGTTTTGGTGTGGGGGATGGTGGTGCGCGCGGTCACTCGCCAATCGATATTGCGCACATCGTCTCCGGGCTGGTAGCCACGCACCTCGTCAAAGTCCATGCCGCGGCCCTTGAGTCGGGTCTGATACGGGCCGGCCAGCTGCCGCGTGGCCTTGCGGTTGGGCGCGAGTCGAATCGACTCGGCGGCGCTTTTAAGGGCAATCAAACCGGCCAGGTTAGTGTAGGCGCCAGAGAGACCCTGGCTCGCCACGGCGCCGCTGGAACTGGGGGTCATTTTCAAGTAACCGGCAGTAACTGGATGATGCGGTCGATAACATCGTCGGCGCTGATGTCATTGGCTTCAGCTTCAAAGCTGAGAATTATCCGATGTCGCAACACCTCTTTGGCGATGGCCTGGACATCGTCGGGGCTGACGTAGTCTTTTCCCTGTAGCCAGGCATGAGCCCTGGCGCAGCGATCCAGGGAGATGGTGCCGCGGGGGCTGGCGCCAAAGCTCAACCAGTGTTTGATATCGGTATCGCCCTCGATGCCGTAGCGGGTTGCCATGATCATCTGGACGATATACTCCTCCAACGGGTCTGACAGGTGGAGATCGAGAATTTCGCGCCGGGATTGGAAAATAGTTTGCTGGGATACATGGATTTGTGCCGGTTCACTGCCTGACTCGCGCTGTTCTTGCCGCGATAGCTGTAGTATTTCCTTTTCTGCCTGCGCGTCCGGGTAGTCGATATTCACCTGCATCAAAAAGCGGTCGAGCTGTGCCTCAGGCAGGGGATAGGTGCCCTCCTGCTCGATCGGATTTTGGGTGGCCATCACCAGGAACAGCTCCGGCAGGGGGTAGGACTTTCGGCCGACACTGACCTGTCGCTCCGCCATCGCTTCCAGCAGGGCAGACTGGACTTTGGCCGGTGCGCGATTAATTTCGTCGGCCAGCACCATGTGGTGGAACACCGGGCCGGGTTGAAATACAAAGGTGCCGTCTTCAGGCCGAAAAATATCGGTACCCGTAATATCGCCGGGAAGCAGATCCGGGGTGAACTGAATGCGGTGGAAATCGCCTTCAATGGCCTCGGCCAGGCATTTGATCGCCCGTGTCTTCGCCAGTCCGGGGGCTCCTTCGACCAGCAGGTGGCCGTTCGCCAGCAATGCAATCAGCAGGCGGTTGGTCAGTTGTTGCTGGCCCAGAATCTTGCTGTTGAGCCAATCCCTGAGGCCTTGTATATCTGATCTAAGATCCATAGGCTGTTGTTCCACTAAGAGGTCCACTAAGAGGTTCACTAAGAGTTTCACTAAGAGGTCCACTAAAAGACCCACTGAATAGCTTCAATAAAGGCTCCAAAGAGGGTTTCAAGGACTGCTCCAATGATTATGTCGATGACGAAGGCGCGAAATTGTACTTGAGACACAGCCGAATACAATATCTGCTATGCCCATAGGTGGCGAAAAGTAGTATTGTACGCCAAGAGCCTGGGCTTAAGCGCTTAATTACATAAAAACTGATGGTCACTGAACAAGCGGAATGACACGGAAAAACCAATAGTCAGGTACAAACCAATAGTTACCTAAATATCAATAGTCACGTAAAAACCAATAGTCACGTAAAAATCAATAGTCACGTAAAATTCAATAGCTACGTGCAAATCAACAGTCTCGTAAAAACTATCACAATATTGCTAGCGGAGTTCCTCAATGGTACTGGTCACTGATAAAGACACCTTCATCGATACTATTCAAGACGAAATTAACCGGCGCGTCAGGGAGGAGGAGCGGGAGGGGCTCATGCGCTTTGCCCGTTTGTTCTTCAACAATTTCCCCCTTGAAGAACTTCGCGGCAGGGAGTTGTCTGACGTATTCGGGGTGCTCTACGCTAACTGGGCTTATATCCAGGATTTTGACGGTGAGCGGCCCCGGTTCGCTATTTACAATCCTACCCTGGAGTTAAACGGCTGGCAGTCCAACAAGACCATCATCCAGGTGCTGGTGCGGGATATGCCGTTTCTGGTGGCCTCTATCCTGGGGGAGCTCAATGCCCGGGAAATTGTTATTCACACCATTCACAATACTGTGATCCAGGCCCGGCGCGACGCCGACCACAAGCTGCACGACGTCGAGGGCCGACACCATAGTGTCGAGGGCTACCACGGCGAAGCACTCATTTATCTCGAGATAACCCGCAATAGCTCCCGGGAATCCCTCGATCAGCTCAATAGCGCGCTGGATACCCTGCTGGGTGAGGTGGGATCGGTCGTTGGTGACTGGCAGACCATGGCCAGTGCTGCCAAGACCGCTGTCTCAGAATTACTGACAGTCCAGAACCAGCCGGGGCGCGAGACCAAGGTCGATAAGGCCGTCCAGTTCGTGGAATGGATGATGGCCAATCATTTTACCTTTTTAGGTTACCAGCAATTGGCCCTGGAGCAGGGCGCCGGCGAAAGCCTGCTGCAACCGGTTCCGGGCTCGAATCTCGGTCTCGCTGCCAAGGGCTATGATAAGCTGCCGCAGGGGCTTTGTGGTGAACTATTGAAGCAGCACTATGAATCCCCCGACGAGTTGCTGGTATTCGGTCGCTACAGCTTCCAATCCCGGGTGCACCGCCGCAGCTATCCCGAATTTATCCTGGTGTGGCGCTACGATGACGCGGGCCAACTACAGGGCGCCCATTGTTTTATGGGCTTGTACACGTCGGTCGTGCACACCGCTTCGGTTCGCAGTATTCCGATTGTCAGTGACAAAGTCGACCAGGTGCTATCCCGGGCCGGCTGCAGGGACGGCAGTCACAACGCCCGTGAGATTGTCCGGATTCTGGAAACCTTTCCGCGGGGGGAGCTGTTTCATATTACCGAAGAACAACTGTTCGAGGTGGTGAACGCCATCTTTCGCATTCGCGAGCGGCGCCAGGTGCGCTTGTTTATGGCGGTCGACTCGGTATTCGGTTTCGTCTCCTGCCTGGTTTATGTGCCGCGCAGTTTGTTTCGAACCGCATTGCGGATTCGGCTCTATTCGCTTATTGCCGGCGCGGTCGATGCCATCGATGGCGATTTCACCACCTATTTCTCCGAGTCGGTACTGGCCCGCACGCACTTTTTGTTTCGCATAAATCCGGGCTCTGATCCCCGTGTTGACGTCGCTTTACTGGAGGAAGAGTTGGTCAGTGCCGCCAAATCCTGGCAGGAGCATCTGCGAGAAACCCTGATCGAAGAACTGGGAGAGGAGTTGGGCACCCGCGAGATCCATGAGTTTCTCGACGGTTTTCCCCGTAGCTACGAGGACGACTTCGAGCCGAGAGTTGCGGTCAATGACATTCGGCAAATTCGCGCTCTTTCCGAGGAGCGTACCATCGGTATGAGCTTCTTCCGGGCGCTTGAAGATACCCCGGATGTATTGCATTTCCGCCTGTTGCGCGAAGGCGAGCCCTTGATCCTGTCGGACATTATTCCGATTCTTGAGAATTTCGGCTTGCGGGTAGTCGCCGAGCGATCCTACGCCATAAGGGCGCGCAGTGGCGGCAAGTACTGGTTGCAGGAGTTTACCCTGCAATATGGCATTAGCGACGCGTTCAAACTCGAAAGTGTCAACGAAAAATTCAAGCAGGCTTTCTACCGAATCTGGTGTGGCGATTCCGAGAACGATGCCTTCAACCGCTTGTTGCTGGGAGCGGAATTGGGCTGGCGCCAGATAGCGCTGGTGCGCGCCTATGCCCGCTACATGAAGCAGCTGACCTTTAAATTCAGTGAAGCCTTTATCGCCAATACCTTATTTGCAAACCCGGATATTGCAGCAAACCTGATAGAATTTTTTGACATTCGCTTTAATCCCGGATCGGGCTTGGACGATGCCGGGCGGGAGTCGCAGGAAGAGGCGTGCCGGGAGAAAATACTCGAAGCCCTGGAACAGGTTGTGAGCCTCAACGAAGACC
>CBDUUA010000080.1:0-7759 GCA_965370135.1 uncultured Cellvibrionales bacterium | reverse complement strand
ACATTACGCATTAACTCACTGCTGGCCTGGGCCACCGCATCAATATAATCCTGTTGCTTCGGGTCGGGCTTGGGGCTTATGTAGGGGCCCACGATATCCTGTATCAGCGCTTGCACATCGAAACTGCCGGCGCTCCGGGCCGGCCCGTCGGCTGACAAAATATCATCCAATAATGAGCCGGATTGGTAGTCATTGCCCTCGTCTGAAGCCGTCGAAGCACTAGAGGCACTAGAGGCACTAGAATCGACGGGATCAACCCGGTTCCACTGGTCAATTATTTCGGACGCAGCGGTGAATGTTGAGGGGTTCTCCAGCTGCCGCTGTAGCTGCTGAAATTGTTCAAACATTGATACATGTCGGAAAATAAAATCTGGATGCATATCATCCAACTCACCAAAAACCAGCGGCTCATCTGCTAGATGTAAGTCGCACTGGACGTTCAGTTTTGCGAATACTTCGTCAAAATTGTCGCGGTCAATTTGCAGGATTTTTCTTTGCCGAATTGTTTGGGCATCGTTGTGCTTGCGATGATCTCGACCGCTGAAATCCGCGAGTAGTACCATGCTGCACCCTTCCCCGGCAGGTAAAGACCGCTGGCTAGCCTTTTTATCAATAGTGATGCTTCCGGTCGAAATGGTGGCTCGTGACATCAACACTCTCCCTGAAAAATATTTTTACTGCGCCAGCCTCCTGCAAACAAACTCACTTTCAGCGACCAGAAACACACACTAACCGCCAATCGTCACCGTAGGAAACCCGGCAACGATACTGCCCCCATGGGCCGTCATATCACCCATTCTGGCGGCAGGTTTCTTGCCGATCAATACGGTCATACTACCTTTAATGATGGAATCTGGAGGCCCTACGCAGATACACATACTCGTCATTGTTGCCGCGGGGAGTTTGCCGATTAATACCGTGGGCGTACCAGGCGGCAGTATGGGTCCGCCGACATGGGGTATGGGAGGCACTCCGGGCGTCACCATGGGGCAAACGTGCATATCTGTTATTCTTGCGGCCGGGGGCATATTTAATCTCCTACTTGTAAACTATTGCCTTACCAGGCGGGCATTCAATGGGAACCCGCTATTATATTCAGGCCCTCTTTAATAAAGCGCTCATAATTTTCATCAAACTGATCGGGCGCCACCGCCGCGGCAAGTGTGACCGCTCCGGCCACGGCAACTGCCGACAGGTATGGGGGCGGCGGCACCTGCGGTTGATCTTCTCCAGTAATACTGCCGGCGGACCATCCGCAGGCCATTGCCAGCATTCCTGTTGCAGTAAAAGAACCAATCTTTTCCCCCAGGGCCAGCACCTTTAAACGCGTCTCGTTATCCGGTTTCATCGCCCACTCTTCGGCGAGGTCAATCGCCGCTCCCTCCCGAGCCTGGGTTTTCTCGGAAAGGGTGGCGCGGGCGCATTGGCTTGCCCACCACACGGCTTCCCTTTTGGGCAGTGAATGCGACAGCAGCAAAACGGCGTCATGATAACACTTCTTTTCGACCAAACTGCGAACATTCAAAACTACTGCTTGTGCGGGGTTGAGACAGGAGAGTGCATCGTCGGAAAAAGCAATCGCATGGTAAAGCCGGCCGTCTTCTTTTGTTACTTTGCCCTGCTGCTTTGTCACTTGATGCATCCTTGTAAATCAATAAACTCGACTGCTGTCTAGGAGACTGCCAGGTCGCAGTCCCTCAAACCCAGCTTCCGCAGGGAGACACATCCCTAAAGAAATTCTGCCAGCACTAATTAATCATCACCACACCGCCTTTTACTGTGGTCATTGCCTGACCGCTCAGCTCAGACATAGCGCCTTCAATTTTTGCATTGACCTTGGCTTTTGCGGTGACATTCAAACCGTCGATTTTCACTTCCAATTTGGCTTTGGCCGTCACGTTCATGCCGTCAATTTTAATGCCGTTACTATCGATGGTGATGCTGTTGCTGCCTACCTTTAACTCAATAGAGGTGCCTGCATCTATGATTATTTTTTCGCCGACGGTGATTTCCTGGTTGACACCAATATCTGCCGTTTCATTTTTTATGACAGTGCGATCAAAATTGCCGGCCGACTCCAGATAGACTTCTTCCGCTTCCTTTGCACCACCGCTATCACAAAAACTCAATTCGTGACCGGCCGGTGTCCTGATACCGACGCGGGTAAAATCCCCATCGCCGTTGGTGAATTCTGGCCCCTTATCTTTGCCACTGTGCATGATGCCGACGATAACCGGCCGCCGGCTATCGCCACCCAGAAAGCTCACCAACACATCATCGCCCAACTGGGGTAGAAACCAGGCGCCACTGTCCCCGCCGCCACTGCCAAAGATCTGGGCGACTTGCAGCCACGGGGTATGAACTTCCGGATCCCAGGGAAACGCCACCTTTACCATGCCGTATGTTCGGTCAGGGGACGCTTCACTATATTCAGATTGAACGACTTTCGCAGCCAGGTTGCCATCAATCCGCCGGCCTTGACTTACTTCGGGAGCAATTTCAATATCGCCGGGAATACACTCAAAGGTATTTTTGTAGTAGCTACCGGTATCAACTCCCGCGGCCGCGGTATGAGAAATGCGCGTAATAATAAAATTATCGCCACCACCAGGGGGGGCCTTCTTTAGACAAAATTTGAAACCCGCACTTAAACTGGCGCAGTCACTTTCTGTACTGATACGTACATGACGCCCATGCTGACTCCTCAATGCCGATTTGGCCTGGCCTTTTGCCTGCCCTTGTTCTATCGACGGCAAGCCACCGACTGTCGGATCAATATTAGTAAAACCCTGGCCGTAGAAGCTCGCCTCAAGGTTCTTCAACTGCTTGACCCTGGTGCTGGTTTTGGCATCGCCGGCAACCACTTTTTCTCCCCTGTTGTCATAATCCATGTGCTCAAATTTTGGCGTAAAACACTGGTATTGCTTACGCCAACCCATGACTGTTTCCTTATCGACATAGGATGCTGCCGCAGGGGAAAAACTCAATTTCTCCGGTTTATTTGCATACATCGTGGCACTGTTAACCAGCACCATCTTATGACCGCCCTTTGAATGTTCAAAGAAGAAGCTAATGCCGGCTTCCGCTAAAAAACGCAGAATAAAATCGAGATCCGACTCGTTGTATTGAATCTGGAAGTAATTCAGCGCAGAGCTCGAATCAGTCGCCAATACCTTGTAGTTCACTCCGGTTTCATTGAGTAGCGCTTTATATATTTCCTGCAGCTTCATGCGTTCATAGCAATGGGATTTGATTTTTTTTGCCAAACCTGAAAACCACAAACCCGGTACGATAACGGCCTTATAGCGGGCATCACCACCCGCATCCACACCCAGATTGGTGAACTCGCTGACATGACCATGGATATAGCGATCACTACCCTCTTTGGTTTTTGCTTTTATTAGTATCGCGGTTTCCTCACCCAAAATGGGTTCGGCATCTATATCATCTCTCTGCGCAGAAAGCTCGAGGGCGAAGGAAAACAATTCCGAGATGGCCTCACTGCCAGACAAGGATACGGCCACCATCTGTTTACCGCTGAGTACACCGCTGTCCAACTGGATCGTTCTCTGTCTATTGCTCATTTCCCACCTGCCATCTACTTTTTACTTTCCGTCTGCTTTGTACCTTCCACCTGCTTATTACCTTCCATCTATTTGTCACCTTCCATACAGGGCTTTCTCCCGATCACACTCAAATAGAAAAAAGAAAACCGTGGCCATAAAGACCCTATGGCAGCGACCGGATTTCCCGCAAACAGCCGGTAGACCATCCCTGGTCTTTGCTGCTTTTTGCATCCTAGCCCGGCTTGCCTGCCACCAGATCGTAGGCGACTTTGATATTGGTGCCATTTTTGTTGTCTTTATCCGCACCCTCAAAGTTAACTTCTATCTTGTTAAAACTAATGCTCATGCTCTCCGTGGGCCGTCCACCCATCGAACCGGCAAAGCTATAGTCTGAAATGATAACGCCCTCCAGCTTGAACTCGCCGATTTTATCCGGGGGGCCGTCACCTGTTCGAACCAAGGCAATTACTGCGGTACCGGCTTCGGCGCTGGCAAGCGCTTTTTGTACCAGCATCGGCGATGCGGCATCCAGTTGCTTGGATGCAGCAATACTCTGAATATAGGGCATGCCGAACTCCCGGTTTTTCATGGCGCCTACTTCCATGGAGACATCGCGACTACAGCCGAAAGACATCGAGTCCAGCTCTATCCAATCCTTATAGCCCTCCGCGGTTACATCGCCTTTTATTTCCTTACCCAATTTTAGTTGCATATATATTGCCATTACAGTGTCCTCTATTCAGTACCAATGAATTGCCAGGAGGCGTTTTCAATCCTGGCTTCCTGCCGGGAAGTCTCGCCGGAGGTCGACTCCCTGAAATCCATAGTAGTGATTTTCTGGATTGAAAAAATCCATCGTAAGTATGAATTTTGCAGATTCGTCTAGCACTGATTCAATGATCCGGGTTCAAGGGGCCGGGATCAGGGGGCCGGGACGCGGTGACACGCCTGTGTTTGAATGCCGGTTATACCAGTCGATTTTGCTGGGAAACCAGCACACACTCGGTCCGGTTATGCACTCCCAGTTTTTGAAATAGAGTCAGCAGATGCGACTTCACCGTATGTTCTGTTAAAAACAAGCGGCGCGCTATGTCTTTGTTAGATAAGCCTTCGCACAGCAAGGACAACACCAGCTTTTGTTTTTTAGTCAGCTGATCGGCAAGTTCGTTTTGCTGTTTCTTTTTTAGTGAAATTTGCCGCTGAATATCTTCGGGGATAAATATCTCCCCCGCCAGAACTTGCTGCAGGCCATCGATCAACTCATCCGCATCGAAGGATTTTGGAATAAAACCCAGAGCCCCCGCTTCCATCGCGGACTCGATGTGATGTATATCTTCAGTAGCAGATATAGCCACAATTGGAGTAAGGAATTCGAGCGCCTGAATTTTGAGTATCAGAGCGACACCATCCCCCCCGTCAATATTGAGATCGAGAAGAATGAGATCAAATTTATCCGCTCTTTGAACTATTTTTTCTGCGTCCTCAAAGCTTGAACAAACGCTAACGTTTATCCCGGCGCCCAATCGATTCAAGGTAAAACGTAGTCCATCCAAAAACAGTTTATGGTCGTCAACCACCAAAACTTCCATAGCAACTACCTTATACTTATTTTAATTATGTGCGTACTAGAAACTGACTATGATCGAAACCGGTTATGTTCGAAATCGGCTATGTTCGAAATCGGCTGTGCGTCTGCTAATTCACAGCAGCTCACTTCTAAACCCCGTAAAACTGACGTATGCTGACGATTATTCAACGCAATTGTCAGCTGCAAGGCCCCGTAAGCATCAATAATAATGTAAAAAAATCCGCGCCATGAATGAGCAAACTGCCAAACACTCATCGGTCATTCCCTACCAACTCGGGCTGGTCGCGAAATGCGCTTATTATGACACGTCATTTCATGCCGTAGCACTTATAATTTGCGTACTGTTTTATTGGCCAAAGATTCACGGCATGCCACTCATTATTTGGGCGCTAAGCTTGAGCTGCGCGCTGTTACTGCGATGCTACGCCAATTGGAACTATCAGCACAAGCCCATAACAAAACCCGAATCCTGGCGCCATATAACAGGCCTTGTCGCGGCGATCACGGGCATCACCTGGGGCTATGCCGGATACTGGCTTGCAGGCACCCTCCCTGCCGTAGACCAGATTCCGATAACCTTACTTATAGCGAGTGTAACAGTATCTTCTGTGGGCTCCCTCGCGAACTACCTACCCGCATTTATCGGATTTACCTGCTGCGCAATTCTACCCGTCGCTTTGCGCTATCTTTTCAATTTCGACCAGACCGGATTTATGGTCGCAGTTGCGTACTTCAGCTACCTTGCGGCTCTTCTATTCTGGGGCAGCAGTATTCACCGATCTACACTCGAGTCCTTTAGGCTTAAACTCAGCAATGAGCAATTGGTGACAGAGCTGCGCCAACAAAAAGCAGAGGCCGAAGGTGCCCAGCTGAAAGCAGAGTCGGCTAACATTGCCAAGTCAAAATTTCTCGCTTCGGCAAGTCACGATTTGCGCCAACCCCTTCATGCCATGGGGCTATTATTGCACGCACTGGAGGATAGACTGCATGAGCAGGAGTCGATCGCAATCGTTCAGCAGATAGAAAATTCCCACCAGGATATGGAAAAACTATTTACCGCCCTGCTAGACGTATCCAAGCTCGATGCCGGCGTAGTCGATGTCCGCATGAAAAATTTCTCTGCCGAAGAAGCCCTGACCACGCTGCACAAAGAATTCGCACCGATGGCAAAAGAGCATAAAGTCGAACTGACTGTCATCAGCAAACAAGCCTCAATCAGGTCAGACCCGGTGCTACTAAACCGCATTCTGCGCAACCTGATCAACAATGCGATAGTGCACACGGATGGCGGTTATATTACGGTCGGCTGCACGGTAAAACCCAAGGCGATTGATATCCATATCAGCGATACCGGGGCCGGCATACCCGAGCAGGAGCTCAGCAGCATTTTTTCAGAATTTCATCAGTTGGGCAATCCTGAAAGAGATCAAAGCAAGGGGCTCGGGCTGGGCTTAGCCATTGTCAAGCGTCTTTGCGCTTTATTGGGCCACGATCTTGGTGTGAACTCCATCATCGGCAAAGGAACCACCTTCACCGTTACCATTACCCGGGTGACCGATGAAAACGTACCAATAGATAAAATGAACACGCTTATTCCGATGACCCCTGGCCATCTGGGTGGCACAAAAATACTGCTCATTGACGATGACCAACGTATTGTGGCGGCGATGCAAGAGCTGCTCAACCGCTGGGGCATTCAAACAAGAACCGCACTGACGCCGGCGGAAGCACTATCGGCACTATCGAGCGGCTTCAATCCCGACATCGCGATTTGCGACTACCGGCTGCGAGAAAACGTCACCGGTGTTGAGGTGCTGCATCTGCTCAATAAAAGGCTGGGCAGGAAGCTACCGGCGCTACTCATTACCGGCGACACCGCCCCCGAGCGGATAAAGGAAGCACATACCAGCGGCTATACCCTTATGCATAAGCCGGTGAATCCGGCAAAGCTTCGCAATGCCATAGCGCAACAGATACGAAAAATTCGCAAGGCCACTACCGCTCGCAACTGAATTTCGGCAACGCTTACTATATCCTCGATACCCACGATACCCACATAACGCAGCGCACCGACTTATGACGATATGCAATATTGCAAGCCGATGCGACATCGGTCGCATCAGGGAGGAAAACCAGGATGCGGTTATCTGGCATACCGACGCCCGCCACCCCTATGCTTTCTTTATTGTGGCAGATGGTATGGGAGGCTATTCCGGCGGCGCGACCGCCGCCGGAATAGTGGTGGATAGTATCAATAGTGCGCTGCTATCGTTGCCGAATGATGTGTTTATCAATAAAAGCTTTGCGCAACAGACAGAGTACCTTAGGCATGCCGTTTACGATGCAATTTTGTTAGCCAACAAGAACGTACTGCACTACAAAATAAGTGCCCCTGCGCGCCTATCAAAAATGGGCTCCACCCTGGTACTTGGCGTGGTATGGAAAAACTTTGTGCTGGTTGCCCATGTCGGCGATTCGCGGGCTTACTTGTGGCAAGACAGCGTGTTAACTCAAATAACCCGGGATCATTCCCTGGTGCAGGAGCTCATCGACAGTGGCGAATTGAGTCCGGAAACAGCCGAAAGCAGTAATATCTCCAATATCA
>CBDUUA010000079.1:0-7813 GCA_965370135.1 uncultured Cellvibrionales bacterium | reverse complement strand
AGGGATGCTAGTCTCGACGCAATTCATCGCTTATAGCTATGGGCGTAGGGTAATTCATCACTACGATATAACTGGACGCAAGGAAAGTGATGATCGCCGCCGCTTGAATTAGATGCGAGGCCTCCTTGCCAAGCAGCCCCTGCGCCACTGCGAGATAGGCTATCAGCAGTGAGAATTCACTGATTTGACCCAGGCGGAAGCCGATATCCCAGGCAAACCCTCGCTGTTCGCTGTGGTTCCGCAGTAGCACCCGAAATATCACGGGTTTTCCGGCCAGCATCAACATCGCCAGTAACAGCGCCGGTAGCCAGATGGAAGGCAGCATCGACAGATCAAAGCTGGCGCCCACGGAGAAGAAGAACATAATCAGGAAGAAATCCCGTAGTGGTCGCAGGCTATTGGCGATGTACTGGGAAATAGGGCTGGTTGCGATACTGACACCGCCGATGAACGCCCCGATTTCTGATGATAGGCCCAGCCAGTGGCTCAACTCCGCCATGCCCAGGCACCAGCCGATCGCCAGCAGGAAGATATATTCCTGGAAGCGGTCAAAGCGAGTAATCAGGGGCAGCAGTGCATAGCGCACCATCAGGAAAGCAGCGCCGACCAGCAATGGCAGCGCGGCGATGACCTTGAGAAAGGCAATCACGTCAAACCCGCCATTACCTCCGCTCAGTAATACCAGCAGCACAAAGATGGCCAGCACGTCCTGTATTAGCAGAATGCCAATCATCAATTCGCCGATGGGGCGATGATGCAGTACCGTGGTGGGTAGTAGCTTGATACCAATAATGGTGCTGGAAAACATCATCGCCGCGCCCACAATGAGCGATTCTGTGATACTGAAGCCAAATAGTATGGCTACTGTAAACCCGGTCAGGTTAAAAATCGTCGAACTGATAAGGGTGACCAGGGAGGCTTTGCGGACAACTGCCATCAGTGCCTGGGGTTGCATATCGAGGCCCAGTAGAAACAACAGGAAAAGAATGCCGACATGGGCAATATCCGACAGCAGGCTCATGTCACTGACCCAGCCAAAGCCATAGGGCCCGCAGATCGCGCCGAGGCAAATGTAGGCAATTAGCAGCGGTTGACGGGCATATAGCGACAGCGAGGCGAGTAGAGCGGCGCCGCTGAAAATAATAAAGAAGGAAAAGGTGAGAGAGCCTTCCATCGATACTTTACCCTCCTGAAATTGTCAACTGGTGCAATTTACCGTCTATGCCCAACTGCGGATTCTAGGTTCAATGCTCGCCAAGCGCTAGTGGCTACATTAGGGAGGATTGCTAGCGGCGACGAAACAGGGGTATGGGTTGGTCGGTGGCGGTCTGGTAACTTTCTGAGAACGGTGCCAGGCTGGGCAGGGCTAGCTGCAGGTTCTGATCCGGGCGCAGTGCGAAAGCATCAAAACCGCAGCGCTTTAAGTAGTAAAGTTGGTCGATTAAGACATCGCCTATGGCGCGTAGTTCGCCAGTGTAATTATAGCGCTCGCGCAACAGGCGAGCGCAGGAATAGCCCCTGCCATCGGCAAATACCGGGAAATTAATGGCGACAAGCTCGAAGTGATGCAGGTCATTGCTGATACACGTGGGCTCTTCATCACTATCCAGCCAGACACCCAATTGCTCTCGCTCGACTAACTCCTCTCGCCGTGCCTGCCAAACAGAAACCGGCACCAGTAGCTTGCCGTTGGGCAGTGATTCGCTGTCTTCCAGTTGCTTCAATTGCAGCCAGTCATCCTGGATCAACTGGCCTTGCTTAATCAGCTGAGGCATAGACACACTCCTTAAATGGCTCGATGCCGATGCGACGGTAGGTTGTCAGGAACAGTTCATCGGCTTCGCGAAGTTTGACATAGGTTTCCAGAATACGGGCAATTACGTCGGGTACCCGATCGGGTTCGAAGGCCGGTCCCAGTATCTTACCCAGGGCCGCATCCTTGTCGGCGTTGCCGCCCAGGGATATCTGGTAAAATTCCCTGCCCTTTTTGTCGACGCCGAGGATGCCGATATGGCCTACGTGGTGATGGCTACAGGCGTTCATGCAACCGGAAATATTGAGGTCAATTTTACCCAGGTCATAGACGTAATCCAGGTCATCGAAACGGCGCTGAATCGCTTCGGCGACAGGTATGGATTTGGCATTGGCCAGTGCGCAGTAGTCGCCTCCCGGGCAACAGGTGATATCCGTAAGATAGCCGATATTGGCTGTGGTCAGGCCATGGTGACCGGCCTGTTGCCACAGCGCATAGAGATCGCTTTTGCGCACATCTCCCAGCACCATATTTTGCTGATGGGTCGTGCGAATTTCTCCCATGGACCAGCTATCCGCCATATCGGCTATCGCCTCCATTTGTGCATCGCTGATATCACCGGGAGCAAAGCCGGTAGCCTTTAGCGATATATTGACGATCGCATAGCCCGGCGCGCGGTGGGGCTGTAGATTGCGCTGCAGCCAGTTGGCAAAGGCCGGCTCGGCCCTGGCTTGCTGCTGCAGCGCGGTATCCGCTGCCAGTGGATCCAGTTGCTCGTAGTCAGGGGTGATGAAGCTGGCTTTGGCGCGGTCGATCGCCGCTGCAGTCAGGGTGCTCGGGCCATCTTTCAGTAGCGACCACTCTTGCTCGACCCGGTTTCGAAATTGTTCGGCGCCCATGGCGCGAACCAGGATTTTGATTCTGGCCTTGTATTTGTTGTCGCGCCTGCCGTATTGGTTGTAGATACGCAGGATGGCTTCAAGATAGCTGAGCAGGTGCCGCTGGGGCAGGTGTTCATGAATCACCGTGCCGATGACCGGGGTTCGGCCGAGGCCACCGCCGACAAGCACTCTGAAGGCGGTTTCGCCGCTGTCCACTGGGCCTGGAACCAGTTCCAGGCCGATGTCGTGTAGATAGGTAGCCGCGCGATCGCTTTGACTGCCGCAGATCGCTATTTTGAATTTACGAGGTAGATAGGCAAATTCCGGATGGAAGGTGGCCCACTGGCGCACGATTTCGCACCAGGGGCGGGGGTCTTCGAGTTCGTCCCGGGCAACTCCGGCGTACTGATCGGTGGTGACATTGCGGATACAGTTACCGCTGGTCTGAATGGCATGCATTTGCACCGTCGCCAGGTCTGCCAGGATATCCGGTACCTGCTCCAGTTGCGGCCAATTGTATTGGATGTTCTGGCGGGTACTGATATGGGCAAATCCCTTGTCGTAATGCCGCGAAATATGGGCCAGCATACGCAACTGCTCCGAGGATAACAGGCCGTAGGGTATGCTCACGCGCAGCATGGGCGCCAGGCGCTGCACATAGAGGCCGTTCTGCAGGCGCAGTGGTAAAAACTCGGCTTCGCTCAACTCTCCTTGCAGGAAGCGTTCTGTCTGGCCGCGGTACTGTTGTACCCGCTCGTTGAGCATTTGCTGATCTATCGCGTCGTAAACATACATGGTGTTGTGGAGCTCATGCTGATGGAGGCTGTTGCTGAGTGTCCCCGTAGAGTGATAATCACCCTGTTAATCGGGGATTTTGCGGCTGCACCGCACAGCGGCTGCGCAAAATACCAGAATTGGGGCGATATTAAAATTGCTGATTGCTTATAAGCTTATAATATTGTCAGTTTGTTCCGGGTCGCCGATGCCGCTCGCAGCCACACTTGTTCCGCAGCTTTCACTGGGGCATAATACGCGCCGCATCTGCTAAACAAACGGAAATAGATCATGGAAAATGGGGCCGAACAGCAAGCTGTTTCAAAATATAACGACTCTGCTGCAGACGCAGTGGCAGCACTGGCGGTGCTGACGATTGTCATTGGGGCAGTGGTTTTCTGGCTTTCAGGGCAGTAAGTTTCTCTTAGCCTGGATTATCGAGTCGGCATCTCTTAACCGGCATCTCTCAATCAGCATTGCCCAGCACTGTCGTCACCACCAACATGACGGTGAAAATAAACAGTATTGTAAACACAATGCCGGTAATAATAAAAACGATCGGCTTGCCGTGCTCGAAGTCGCGTTCACGGTTTTTCTTACTTTGCACGCCAAAGCCGGCGGCAAGTACGCTGCTTACCACGTGATACCAGCTGGGACTTTTTTGTTCCGGGGAATCAGATGGTTTCGGGTTGGGTTCTTCGTTTGACAAGAGACTTTCTCCTCGTACTTTTCGCAGCTTCTCGTAGCTAAAAGTGATTGCCAGGCCATCCGTGGGCTGATCGCAGCCAACAGTACACTACAGTAGTCACTGTTACTAGCTGCTGCTCTATGGTCAACGGGTGGGCTTAGTCCGGGTCATAGCCCAGACTGGGGCTCAAGCAGCTCTCAAGCTCGCTCAAGGCCATGCCGCGCCGCGCTGCCATATCCTCGACCTGGTCCTTGCCAATTTTGCCAACGGCAAAGTAGCGCGCCTCGGGATGTGAGTAGTAGAAGCCGCTGACGGACGCAGCGGGGGCCATCGCGAAGTGCTCGCTGAGTTCAACGCCGATATTATCACTGGCCTGAAGTAGCTCAAACAGCGCCCGTTTTTCGGTGTGATCAGGACAAGAGGGGTAGCCCGGTGCGGGGCGAATACCCGCGTATTTTTCCCGGATCAGCTCTTGGTTGGAGTGATCTTCATCCGGAGCGTAGCCCCAGAATTCCTTACGCACTTGTCGGTGCAGGTATTCGGCGAGGGATTCAACCAAACGGTCGGCGAGTGCTTTAAGCAATATACTATCGTAGTCATTGTGCTGCTGCTGCCAAAGCTCGGCCAGTCGCTCGACGCCGAGCCCGGCGGTCACGACAAAACCGCCAATGTAATCCTGGCGTGCTGAGTCCTGTGGTGCGATATAGTCCGACAGGCAGAGGTTGGGCCCGGCCCCAGGCTTGTCTACCTGCTGGCGCAGATGGTAGAGTCGGGTCAATTCCTGCTGCCGTGCGTCATCGCTGTAAACGATGACATCATCACCCTGCTGCGCCGCAGGCCAGAATCCGAACACGGCTTTGGCCTCGATCAGCTCTTCGTCAATCATGCGTCGCAACATGGCCTGGGCATCCTTGAACAAGCCGCGGGCAGCTTCTCCTACTTTTTCATCTTCAAGAATATCCGGATACTTGCCTGCCAGCTCCCAGGTGATAAAAAAAGGCGTCCAATCGATGGTGTCGAGCAAGGGTTCCAGCGGGATATTGTCGAGCACCCTGACGCCCAAAAATAACGGTTGTGGTGGCTTGTAGCTGGACCAATCGAGTTGTGGCGGGTTGGCTCTCGCCGCCGAGATACTGAGCAAGCTGATTTTCGCTTTGCGCCTGGCTATGCGCTCGCGAATCTTTTCGTACTCCTCGCGCCTGGCTACCACAAAGTCTTCTCTTTTCTCTGTGCTCATCAAGGTGGTGGCGACGGCAACACTGCGTGAAGCGTCGGCGACATAAACGACCGCATTGGCGCTATAGGTTGGTTCAATTTTGACCGCAGTGTGCGCCTTGGAGGTGGTTGCGCCGCCGATCATCAGGGGCACATCAAAGCCCTGGCGCTGCATTTCACTGGCGACTTTGACCATCTCGTCAAGGGAGGGTGTGATCAGGCCGCTCAGGCCAATGATATCGACCTGCTGTTCCCGCGCTGTTTGCAAGATAGTTTCATAGGCCACCATCACGCCGATGTCGATGACTTCAAAATTGTTGCACTGCAGCACCACCCCCACGATGTTTTTACCGATGTCGTGGACGTCGCCCTTGACGGTTGCCATCAGTATCTTGCCGTTGGTGCTGCGGCCACCGGCCGCTTTGGCCTCGTCTATGTAGGGGGTCAGATAGGCGACTGCCTGTTTCATAACGCGAGCGCTTTTGACTACCTGGGGCAAAAACATTTTACCCTGCCCAAACAGGTCGCCCACCACGTTCATGCCGTCCATGAGCGGCCCCTCTATGACCTCAATCGGCTGATCGGCTTGTTGACGTGCCTGTTCGGTATCTTCTTCTATGAAGGTGGTAATACCCTTGACCAGGGCGTGTCCCAGTCTTTTGGCAGCGGGCCACTGGCGCCACTCCAGCTCTTGTTTTTCGTCCTTTTGTTCACCCTGATAGCGGGAGGCTATATCCAGCAGGCGTTCGGCGGCGTCGGGCCGCTGGTTGAGAATGACGTCTTCCACCGCCTGGCGCATGTCCTCGGCGATGTCCTGGTAGATTGCCAGCTGACCGGCGTTGACTATACCCATGGTGAGGCCGGCCTTGATGGCATGGTAGAGAAAGACCGAGTGGATGGCCTCGCGCACCCCATTGTTGCCCCGAAAGGAGAAGGATACATTGCTGATGCCGCCGGATATCAGAGCTCCCGGCAGCTCGTCACGAATAGTGCGACAAGCTTCTATGAAATCGACGCCGTAGTTACTGTGCTCCTCAATGCCGGTAGCGACAGCAAATACATTGGGGTCAAAAATGATGTCCTCAGGCCGGAAATTGACTTGCTCAAGCAGAATGCGGTAGGCGCGCCGGCAGATTTGTTGGCGGCGCTCCAGGGTGTCGGCCTGGCCGTGTTCGTCGAATGCCATCACTACCACGGCGGCGCCATAGGCGAGGCATTTTTTCGCTTTGTCGATAAAGGCCTCTTCACCCTCCTTGAGGCTGATGGAGTTGACAACTGACTTACCCTGGATGCACTTCAATCCGGCTTCAATGATCTCCCATTTGGACGAGTCGACCATGATCGGTACTCGGGATATATCGGGCTCCGAGGCCACGAGCTTGAGAAATGTGACCATCGCGAGCTCGGAGTCGAGCATGCCCTCATCCATATTGATGTCGATAATCTGGGCGCCGTTTTCCACTTGCTCCAGGGCAACCTGGAGGGCGGTATCGTAATCGCCTTCTAGTATCAGGCGTTTGAAGCGGGCTGAGCCGGTGATATTGCAGCGCTCGCCGACGTTGACGAACAGTGAGTCGGCGGTAATGTTGAAGGGCTCAAGGCCGCTGAGTCGACAGGCACTTGGCACTTCAGGTATTGGCCGCGGCGGACAATCGGCGATGCGTCGTGCAATGGCTTCGATATGGGCCGGGGTGCTACCACAGCAGCCGCCGATGATATTGACCAGGCCATCGTCTGCGAAGCCACCAAGGGTGGCGGCCATCTGCTCCGGGGTTTCCTCGTACTCGCCGAATTCATTCGGCAGGCCGGCATTGGGGTGGGCGGAGATCCGGGTGTCCGCGCAGCGAGAAAGCTCTTCGATATGAGGCCGCAGTTTGTCGGCACCGAGGGCGCAGTTGAGGCCGATGCTGACGGGTCTGGCGTGGCGCAGGGAATTCCAGAATGCCTCGGGGGTTTGCCCTGAAAGCGTGCGGCCGGATTCGTCGGGCAGGGTGCCCGAAATCATCAGCGGCAGTTCGATATCGTGGTCTGTAAAGTAGCGCCGGACTGCGAATACCGCGGCTTTGGCATTGAGGGTGTCGAAGGCGGTTTCGATGAGTACCAGGTCAATGCCGCCCTGAACCAGGCCGTCGAGGGAGTTGGTGTAATCCGCTACCAGCTGGTCAAAAGTGATGTCCCGGTGGCCGGGGTCTTCGACGCGGCGTGAAATGCTGGCACTTTTGCCCGTGGGTCCAATAACCCCGGCGACAAAGCGGGGCTGATCCGGGGTGGTGGCGCTAATGTCGTCTGCGACCTGGCGAGCAATACGGGCTGCGGCCAGGTTGAGTTCATGGGCCAGTTCCCCGAGTTGATAATCGTCCTGGGAGGAGGCGGTGGAATTAAAGGTATTGGTCTCAAGAATGTCGGCCCCGGCAAGCAGGTAAGCGCGGTGAATCTCGGCAATAATTTCGGGCTGTGTTAGCGATAACAGGTCGTTATTGCCTTTGAGATCCACGGGAGAAT
>CBDUUA010000078.1:0-7822 GCA_965370135.1 uncultured Cellvibrionales bacterium | reverse complement strand
GCCTCGGCTTGCAGGTCGGCCATATGCGCCTGCTTGGGCATCCAGTCGGGGCCGGGGAAACTGCCGGAATCACCGACCACATAGACTTTGTCCTGGCCTTCGACCTGGCAGAATGCATTGGCCTTGATCAGACCGCCCTCAGAGCGTGGTAATTGCGTGTTGTCGAACCATTGATTGCCGGTCATGCCCGGCATGAACAGAATCATGTCGGCCGCAAATTCGCCACCCTCGGTGATGACCTTGTCGGCCTCAAAGGCTTTCATCTTGTGTCCGAGATGGGTGTCGATATCGCGCCTGGCCATTTCAGCGAGAATACCGTCTACGGCCTTCGGGCCCAGGCGTGCTCCCGGCCTGGGCGCCGGTGTAAAGAACACCAGTTTGAATTTGTCGCGGCGCCCCTGCTCGCGCAGCCAACTATCGATGCCAAACAGAAATTCAAACATCGGTCCGCCGCGCATCGCCGACGGCTCCTTTGGATTACCCGCAAAACCAAAAGCAATGGCGCCACCTTCCATTGCCGCCAGGCGATCACGTATTTCGACCGCCGCGGGGATACCACCGCAGGGCGTGATCGAGTGCTCGATACCTGGTAGTTTGCGCAGGAAGCGACCACCGGAGGCAATAATCAGGCCATCGTTGGTGATATCACTCGTGCTAGTTTCAACCGTGCGCCCACCATCCCGCAAGCCGGTGACTTCTGACTGGTGATAGCTTACTCGCTGGCGCTGGAAAAAGTTATGCAGCGGCACCACCAGGTCTTCGGGCTGGCGCAGCCCGGTCGGGATCCAGATGGTGCCCGGAAAATACACAAACTCCGGCCTGGGAGCGACCACATCTATCTGCACATTGGCATCGGCAGCCCGCAGCTTGCGAATGGCGGTAAGGGCGCCGAAGCCGGCGCCGATCACGGTAATGCGTGACATCTACTACTCCTCAACATTTCGATTTTGACGCCGCCAATCCAGCACAATCACTCCCGCGACATATAGCGCGCTTCCTGGGTATTGATGCGGACTCGATCACCGGCTTCCAGATACTCGGGCACCTGGATGACAAGGCCACTGGCAAAGGTCGCCGGCTTGGTGCGGGCCGATGCCGACGCGCCTTTGATGCCTGGGGCGCAATCGGCGATTTCGAGCACCACGGACTGGGGTAATTCGACGGCGACAAACTCGCCGTTGACCAGCAAGCCCACAATCCCCTCCAGACCATCCGTAATGTAAGGCAGCTGCTGGGACATCATCTCGGGTGAGAGATGGTACTGGCTGTAGTCTTCCGCATCCATAAAGACGTAAAACTCATCGTCCCGGTAGGACAACTGGACCCGGCGGCGCTCCAGATCCACCTCGCCGAGCATCTCATCGCCCTTGAAGGTCTGGTCCAGCTTTTGCTTGCTGCGGAGATTGTAAAATCGCACCTTGTACAAGGTATTGGCGCCGCGACTGGAGGGCGCTTTGACCTCAATCTGGTGGACAATATAGGGTTTGCCGTCAATCTCTACCACACCACCGCGCTTCAATTCACTGGCCCTGGGCACATTTTTCTCCTGCTGGAATTTATGCAAGCATAATGGCGATTTGATCGAAAACTGGCAAGCGAATCATGGCGCTGTTCGCATTGCCCGACAGTTATTCGATAGCCTATTCGATAGCCTATTCGATAGCCGCATCCAATTCTTCTATACTGGAGCCCCACGCCCCGAGGAGAGCAGTCATGTCAGACCATCACACCTATAAAAAGATTGAAATGGTCGGGTCATCAAAGACCAGTATCGAAGATGCCATTCAAAATGCCATCAGCGAATGCGCCAGGAGTATCAATAATCTCGATTGGTTTGAAGTCACTGAGACCCGGGGTCACATCACCGACGGCAAAGTGGATCACTTCCAGGTCACGCTAAAGGTGGGCTTTCGCATAGCGGACAGCTAGTATCACTGTACTACCATCAGGGGTTCAACGCCTTTCGCTGAAAGTGATCGGCGACTTTAATGCCGCGTTGCACCCACCAGGGCAGTGAGCCCAGATCGACGCCATCCATAAGGTTTTTGAACGTCAGTCCGAGCTCGATATCGCCCTCCATGCAGAGCCGTCGCTGTGCGAACAGGGTGTCCGAATCCTCCCTACGCGCAGCCAGCCCAATAAACTCGGGAAGCTCACCGCGAATAATCACATCGGCAGCCTGACTATCCGGCATCACCACAAATCGATTGCGCTGCAGGCCAATGGCTATACCGAAATTGACATCATGTATATCGAGGGCAATACAGCGGCCTTCGAAAAAATCCAGTTCGCCGTCCCGCAGCGCCTCGGAAAAGGCCCCCTGTAGCATTTTTTCTACCATGGTTTTTTTTACATCGACACGACGATTGCCGGTCGCAAACCCCAGTAGCGGTTTCACCACACTGGATACCGAGGGGATTTTCAAAGCTCTGCCTCCTATAAGTTACAGGCTACAGGTTATAGGGTTATAGGTTTGTTGCGTCCCGCTGCTCCAGCCAATCATTAATCGCCAGACCCGTGCCCAGAGCAGATAAGCACAAGAGTTATCCGGACAACAGCAGGCACACCGGGTGGCGCTCAATAGTCATATATCCCACTTGCGCTGCGCAGTGCTGATATCAAATGCCTGCATTTGACGCAGTATATCGTCCTTTTGAGGCAGTAGAAGGTGCCCTGCCAGCGGCAAGAATATATCCTCTTCCTTCTCGTGATGGCTGATCAGCGCCTGCTCCAGCGGCAGCACTGATCGCAGCGCATGCTCGGAGTCCCGGTTCACAATCACCTTGACCATATCCCGCAGCAAGGCCACGATGTTATCGTGCTCCGCCCGCAGCATAAGCACCGGCTCACGGGGCAGCTCCTGGTTGCTCTCATAGGCGGGATAGAGCACTTCTTCCTCCATCGCCATATGGACCTTGAGCGCCGCAACAAGTTGCTTGAAGAGTTCACTGGCTTCGACCCAGGCTTCCTGTTCAACGGCATCGGTAAAGTTGTACAGAAAACTCTCGAACTCTGAATGATGGTGTATCAGCCAGTCGTAGGCTTCGCTCATGATGTGCTCGCTGTGGGATTTGATTCGGTCTGGTTTACCCGGCAAGATCCTGCCGGATCATAGCCGATGCCAATCACTCAGGCACAGCCATTGTCCATAATTTTTCCCCCTTGTGGTAGATTTTATTTCACCGGCGGCACAACCTAGAAAAATACGCCATTCGCCATCCCCACAAACACAGATCGCGCAGAACGGCCCCAAATATGATTAAATCCCGTTCTATTACCTACAGTATTGAGATACAGCACTGAATACATTGGACAGTCTTGAAACGGGTCCGGAGCCTATGACCGATAACACTCAAATACCGACATCCAGCCAGATCCCTGACACCCAATTGCTAATCGTCACCGGCAAGGGCGGCGTGGGGAAAACGGCGGTGGCGACGGCGCTGGCAGCAGCTAGTGCCCGTCGCGGCCAGCGCACCTTGCTCACGATCTACGAGCGGCATGACACCGTCCATCCCCTGCTCGGCACCCCGGTGCGCTATGAACCGGCTCTGGCAGAAACCAATCTCTGGGTGAGCCGACTCGAAAGCCAACTATCGATGAAGGAATACATTCACCGCAGTATTCCTTTTCACCTGCTATACGATTGGCTATTGAATGGCAAGATACTGGGCCAATTCACCGATGCGGCGCCCGGCTTCGACGAGTTGATGTGCCTGGGCAAGCTCTACGACCTGGCCGATGGCTCCCTTGGCAAGGCCAAGTTCGACGCCATCGTCTTCGATGCTCCCGCCACCGGGCACTGCGCCCTCATGTTGCGCGCCCCCTCCGTAGTAGCAAGCACGGTGGGCAGCGGCCCCATCCACCAGGCCGCCATGATGGTTAAATCACTACTGGAAGATCATCAGCGCTGCTCTGTGCTGATGGTGACCCTGGCCGAGGAAATGGCGATACAGGAAGGCACCGAACTGCTTGATTATTTGGGTCAGGAACTGGGGCTCAACACCGGCCCGATGATCGTCAACCGCACCCGGGCGAAGCGATTTTCAGACCATGAAATCGAGCTGTTGCAGCAAAACTCCCCGCATAACTCTGCCCAGCTACAGGCGGTGATCCACAGCGCCCTCGCCCACCACCGACTAGCTACCCTGCAAGCCGGTTATATTGCTGAATTGCGCCAAAAACTGCCGCAACTCATCGAAGTACCCCAGATTATTCAAAGCCGATTTGACGGCGCGACAATCATTGACGGCATGGCCGCCGCACTTGAACAGGCGATGGCCGGGAGCACATCATGAACGAGCAGGTAGCACTGGACATCCTGCAGCTGGTCGATACCAAGCGCATCCTGCTGTGCTGCGGTAGTGGCGGCGTTGGCAAAACAACCACCGCTGCAGCCCTCGCCTTTTTGGCGGCCAGCCGCGGCCGTTCAGTACTGGTACTGACTATCGATCCGGCCAAGCGACTGGCTCAGGCCATGGGCCTGGACAAGCTCAGCCACGACCCCCAGGCCATCGACATATCGACCTTGACCACCACCAGCAGCGGCGGCTCACTCCATGGCATGATGCTGGACACCAAGCGCACCTTCGACCATCTGGTTGAAAAATATGCCCCTAGTGACGAGGTGCGCAAGGCGATCTTTAACAACCGCCACTACCAGCATGTTTCCAGCTCGCTGGCCGGCTCGCGCGAGTTTATGGCGATGGAGCGGGTCTACGAGATTGTCATCGAAGACCGCTACGACCTGGTGGTTGTCGATACGCCGCCGTCCCACCACGCACTGGATTTTATCGATGCCCCCAGGCGCATGTTCGACCTGTTTGAGGGACGCTTTGTCGCTCTGCTGCTAAAACCCTACCAGGTCGTCGGCAAACGCAGCTTTGAGTTCTTCCGCCGCGGCTCCGAACGACCGCTAAAATTCATGGCGAGGTTCACCGGCTATCAATTCCTGGCCGAGCTGGCGGAGTTTTTTCTGGCATTTTCCGATATGTTCGACGGCTTCAAGGAGCGCTCAGAGCGAGTACGCGAACTGCTGCTGAAGGACGACAGCAGTTTTCTACTGATCTGCGCGCCGGAGCCAGCCAGCCTCACCCAGGCGGAGCTCTTTTTCCAGCGCTTACAGGGAGAAAAGCTGCCGATTGGAGGTATGATCGTCAACCGTGTTCACCATGCCCTGGGGCCGGACTCCCCAGACGACGCCGCGCTAGACGAAATCGGTCAATTCGCCGCCGCCCTTGATGACCCCGCCGCAGCCCCTGACCAGACGGACAGCGGCCCGGATTTGGCCGAGCGCATGCTGCTGTGCTATCGGGAACAGCACGCCCTGGCGCAAGCCGACCGCTATGCTATTACCCACACTCACGTCGCTGAACAGCGCATCGCCATCCACAGTGTGCCCCACTTCGAACACGACCTGCATAGCCTGGAAGATATCCAGGCCTTCGCCGACAAGCTGGCCAAAAAGGCTTTTCCGCAGTAGATCAGCCCTAAACCCGACAGGCTCCCAGCCATGACGATACCAGCGCTTGCGACACCCCAACTCTACCGCCACTGTGACGAAGTGGATCTGGACTTCGAATCGACCACAGAACTCGAGGTCATCGAGCTTGCCCTTGGTCAGCAGCGAGCGGTCGATGCCATTCGCTTTGCCATCGATATGCCCCATGAAGGCTATAACCTGTATGTAGCCGGCCCCACCGGTGTCGGCAAACACCAACTCGTCAACGAAATCCTGGCCGGGCATGAGCGAGAACAGAACCCGGTATTCGATTGGTGTTACACCCATAATTTTGCCGAGCCCCACAGGCCACGACTGCTGAGGCTGCCCAGGGGCGCCGGGCGCACCCTCAAGAGCGCCATGGAAAAGCTCATTGAGCGGCTGCTCGCGGCCCTGCCCAATACCTTCCAGTCCGATGAGTATCGCCAGCGCATCAGCGAGATGCAGGAAGACTACCAGGCGCGGGAAGAGCAGTTATTCAAGGCACTGGAGCAGAAGGCCAAGAAGCTTGATCTGGCCATCATGCGCACCCCCAACGGCTTTACTATCGGCCCGCTCAAAGACAAAAAACTACTGGGCTCTGCACAATTCCACGAATTGCCCGAAGGCGAGCAGGATCACATCAAGGCCAATATCGACAGCATCAATGAGGAACTAAAGGACGGCCTGCAAACCATTAATGATTGGCAGGAAGAGAGCATGGAGCGCGTCAAGGAGCTCAACCAGGGCTTTATGCGCCAGGCCATCGATCCGGCCATGACCCAGCTCAAGACCAAGTACAAGGAGCTGCCCGAGGTGGAGGAATACCTCGAGGCCGTGCATGTCGATATTACCAATAGCGCCGGCGAATTTATCAACGACGACAACAGCAATCATCAAGACCCGGCAGCTAAAACACCCCGCAGTGCAGGTTTCCAGCGCTACCAGATTAATGTGTTAGTGGACAACGGCGGCAGCGACAGCGTGCCCATTGTGTACGAGGACAATCCCACCTACCAGAATCTGCTTGGCCATATCGAAAACTACGCCGAATACGGCACTCTCACCACTAATTTCACCCTGATCAAGGCCGGCGCCCTACACCGCGCCAACGGCGGCTACCTGATCCTCGATGCCCATGCACTGCTGACGAACGGCTTTAGCTGGCCGGCACTGAAGCGAGTCATCCGCTCACGGGAGATACGCATCGAATCCCTCGAGCGGGTTCTGAGCCTGGCAACAACAGTGACCCTGGAACCGGAGCCGATACACAGTGATGTGAAAATCGTTCTCTGTGGCGACCGCATGCTGTACTACTTGCTGAAATACCACGACCCGGATTTTGGCAGATTATTCAAGGTGCAGGCCGATTTCTCGGAAACCATTGACCGCAGCAGCGAAACAACCCGCCTATACGCCCGCATCATCGGCTCGATAGCCCAGCGCGAACAGCTGCGCCCACTGGCGGCCAGCGGCGTAGCCCGCATCATCGAGCAGAGTGCACGCAACGCAGAAGACAGCGACAAGCTGTCACTTCACATGCAGCAACTGGGCGACCTGGTTCGGGAAGCCGACTACCAGGCCCGCCAGCAACAAAAGCCCCTGATAGAGCGCGCCCATGTACAGGCTGCAGTGGATCAAAGTATCTGGCACAGCAGCCGCTACCGGGAATTATTACAGGAGCAAATCGAGCGTGGCACACTACTGCTGAGTACCCGTGGCGAGGCTGTGGCCCAGGTTAACGGCCTGTCGGTATTCCAGCTCGGCGACTTCAGTTTCGGCCGCCCCGCCCGCATTACCGCCACCGCTCGCCTGGGGACGGGCAAGGTGATCGATATCGAGCGCGAGAGCGACCTGGGAGGCGCCATCCACAGTAAGGGAGTGATGATCCTCGGCGCCCTGCTAGGGAGTCGCTATGCTCACAATCTGCCGCTGGCGCTGTCAGCCACCCTGGTATTTGAACAATCTTATGGCCCCATAGATGGCGATTCAGCCTCAGTAGCCGAGCTCCTGTCACTGTTATCCGCCATCAGCGAGTTGCCCCTGACACAGTCGCTGGCCGTCACCGGCTCAATCAATCAGTTAGGAGAAGTGCAGGCCATCGGCGGTGTCAATGAAAAAATCGAAGGCTATTATGATATTTGTGTTGCACAGGGACTGAGCGGCGCGCAGGGCGTCGCTATACCCGCCAGCAATGTCCACCACCTGATGTTGCGCGAGGATGTTGTCATGGCCTGCAAAGAGGGTCGCTTCGCCGTTTATCCACTGGCCACCCTCGACGATGCGATCGAGCTTTTCAGCGGCCTCAGCGCCGGGGTAGCCGGCGCTGACGGCTGCTTTGAA